>CALMWS010000040.1 GCA_937870795.1 uncultured Bacteroidota bacterium
CCTGTATCATAAGCAGGTGCGATGGTCATGTCAGTTTGTTTGTAAAGTTCGTCACCCAGATTGTGGTATTCAAAGTCGGTTTCCGGTATGCCATCTCCGCTGTTGTCTACCTTGCCTTCTACCACCAGAAAGCGGTAACCTCCGGCCCAACCCCAGTGCATGGAAGGTTCTTTCAAACCAAGAGGGTGTGTTTCAGGATATAGTGTGGGGTCGTCGTGGTTTTTGGTTGTATCTACGCCAACCGACATGAAAAGATGGCTGATGGGTGTTGACGCTATGTTGCCGAGTACAATTCTTCTGGAGACTTCCTGAGCCCTTACCAGCTGATAGGTGTCGGGAAAAGTGGTTTCAACACCATTTTCGTCTTTCACGCCAATGCCGGAGAGATAAAACTCTGCCCTTTTGATCCAGACCATTTTGCCGTTCCAGATGGGAAATGTTGAGGATCCCACAACAAGGTCATTGCCATTGAATTTGTGCGAAAAAGTAACGCCCAATTCTCGTTGTTGCGAAAACAGGGAAGTAGACAATGCCAAAGAAAGACCAAGAAGGATGAAAATGGGTTTCATGCTTTTTTTTTTACAAAGATATACAGCTATTGACCAATTTAGACGTTGAAATGGTAAAAGCTCGGCTATATTTTGGCAACATTCAATAAGTACCTCTATTCAAACACAGAAAGAAGGGAGGGATTCCCTACATTTGCACACGCATGAACAGATGGCTGTTACATATTGTGGGCCTGGTTATGGCATTGAATCTGGTATCCTGTGCATCCAGTGGAACTTTGGGTGGTGGACCCGAAGACAAAAGACCCCCTAAGCTCGTGGGCGATAAGTCTTCTGTACCTTACTTACTCCATTGCACCGACCGCAAATTTACCTTCACTTTTGATGAATTTGTTGAAGTAAAAGACGCCATCAAACAAGTGCTCGTAAGCCCTCCACTGGTATACATCCCCAAGATTAAAGCCAGGGGTAAGGTGGTGGAGTTTGCATTCAATGAAAAAGAAGTGCTCAAGGAAAATACAACCTACATCATCCAGTTTGGTGAAGCTATCAGAGATTTCAGGGCTTCCAACGCTTTGCAGAATTTTAAATACGTATTCTCAACGGGCGGCATCATCGACTCTCTTGTGGTTAAAGGCAAGGTCATTGATGAAACCAAAGGAGAGGGTGTGGATGGCATTTCTGTACTGTTGTTTGACGACCTGAGGGATTCCGCCATTGTACAAAAGAAGCCCTTTTATTTTACAAAAACCAATAAGAAGGGAGAGTTTACCCTGGAAAACCTGCGGCAGGACACCTTCAGGCTGGTGGCCATTAAGGACGAAAACGGTAATCTGCAATTTGATGAACTCACCGAAGCTATCGGTTTTGACAGTAAATGGGTAACATGGGCCGACTCCACTACCGAAGTCAGACAATTGGTACTCTCAAAATCTGAAGTGGAACCCAGATTTGCCGGGTATAAACAAAGGGGCTATGGATCCTTAGGCATCAAATGGCATACAGATCCAAAACTAAAACCTGAAGCCAGGCTTGAGCCCAGCCCTGAGCATTTTGAAAGCTGGATGAAAGGGGATAGCCTTATTTTGCACTATCATTATTTGTCGCCCCCTGATAGTATGGAGCTGCTTACCGGAGGCAAGACCATCAAAATGGCAGTACCTGATACCGCCGTGCATGCAAAAGGCCTCAAATACCAACTCGAGTTTGGCAGCCAGGGCATCGTACCCGGCGACACCCTCTGGATCGACTGGGAGAGACCCCCATTGGAAATAGATGAAAACCTGATCCGTCTTGCAGATTCAAGTGAAACACTTCAGTTTACGATGGTAAAGAAGGATGCCAAAAAAACTGGTATTTTTGCCAACATGAAGCCCAATCATATGTATGATCTTACCCTGTTGCCGGGGGCGGTGCGCGATTATTCGGGTATTTCACATGATACCATAAGCCAAAGATTTAAAACCTACGCTCCGCAAAAACTTTCGAAATTGACCATTGACATACAAGGACTTGATTCAACCAAACAATATTTGGTTTATTTAACCAAAGGAAATAAAATTTTGAAAAGCGAAAAAATTCAACAGCAGATTCGCCTAATTTTATTTTTTGATAAGTTGAAGTCAGATACCTATAGTCTGCAGCTTGCGGAAGACATCAATGGCAATGGCAGGATCGATGGAGCCAATTATTGGGAGCAGCGTTTGGCTGAAAAAGTGCAGAGCTTTCCCCTAGAAAAACTCAGAGAGAGTTGGACCCTTGAAACGGTCATAGATATACGTAAAAAGCCCGCACCCACACAAAACACACCAGGATTAAAATGATACTAAGCGCCAGAAATTTGCACAAAAGATACGGAGTCCGCAAGGTGGTAGACGATGTAAGCATCCAGGTGGAGCAAGGCGAGATTGTTGGCTTGTTAGGCCCCAACGGCGCAGGGAAGACCACCACGTTTTACATGGTAGTTGGCTTTGTATCGCCCAATGAGGGCCATGTATTTCTCAATGAAGAAGACATCACCGGTCTGCCCATGTACAGGAGGGCACAAAAAGGCATTGGTTACCTGCCCCAGGAGGCTTCAGTTTTCAGAAAGTTGAGTGTAGAAGACAACATCAAAGCCATTCTTGAAATGATGCCCTTATCACGGGAAGAACAAAGGCACAGGCTGGAAGAGCTCATCTCCGAATTTCACCTCGAAAAGGTTAGGAAAAATGTGGGTGACTCACTTTCGGGAGGAGAAAGAAGGCGAACAGAGATTGCAAGAGCTCTCGCTTCCGCACCGAGTTTTATCCTGTTGGATGAGCCCTTTGCCGGCATCGATCCCATAGCGGTAGAAGACATTCAGGGCATCGTAGCCCGGTTGAAGACCAAAAACATAGGCATCCTCATTACCGATCACAATGTGCAGGAAACGCTGTCCATCACCGATCGTGCCTACCTCATGTTTGAAGGCAAGATATTGAGAGCCGGTACCGCCGAACAATTGGCCGAAGACGAGATCGTACGAAAGGTTTACCTGGGACAAAATTTTGTGTTGAGAAAAAAAGCCCCGGCCGTTGAATAAATCCATCAAATATGGCGTGTTTGTAGTGTTATTGTTCTCTTTTTTTGCTTGCGAAAAAAAGGAAAGAACAGACCTGAGCTACGAAGAAAAAGTGCAGTACGACAGCCTCAAAACTGTGGCTTTTCAAGACATCAGGGCAAAAACAGACGCCATCTGCACTTCCATCCAGGATTCTTTGTTTACCGTTTATACAGACTCCATCCTTGAGGTAAGAATGGCTGAAGTAAACCAATTGTTTGAAGAATGAGGTGGGGCAAAACATTTCTGGCATTTGTGTTTCTGATGGCTATGCTGGCTTTTCAGCTGCCTACCGATGCAGATACTACCAAAATATCGCCCTTGGTAGCTACAAAATTGAGGGAAGACATAGACCGTTATTACGCTGAAAGACTGCGAATTTGTAAACTCGAAGCCCTGCTTAGAGCCGAAGACTATGTAGATAGCATCATTGTCAATCGCATCAACCTGAACATTATGAATGGCAGAAAATTTCCCGATCGTCCCGTTCGACCACCCTCTCCCGGCTCTATTTTGCTGGATGATACCACCGTGGTTGCGCCTATTTTTAAGCGATAGCCCATAAGTAATTCATTAAGATGGATTTAACATTCTCCGAAGATCAACTTAGCATGGGTCTTCGTTATCTTTGTGATGCAGAGAAAGGGGCAAAGAAAAGCCGTTTTCATGCGGATTTTGGGGATAAATGACTACTTTTGTGGGAATTTTAGATTAATCCAAATAATTATACATCAATACAACGCTCATGCAGTCGTTTAAAAAACTTATCAACATAACGGGCATCACCGTTTTGATTATTTCCTTTATCGTATACTTTCTGACAGCTGAACGAACCGGAAGTTTGTGGGACTGTGGAGAGTTTATTTTGGGGGCCTACAAATTGCAGGTAGTTCACCCGCCCGGAGCAGGATTGTTTGTATTGATTGGCAGAATGTTTACCTGGGTAGCTGATTTGGTATCCGACAAACAGAGTGACATTGCTTTTGCTGTTAACCTGATGTCTTCTCTTTCTTCAGCCCTTGCAGCCATGTTTATGGCCTGGGTCACTATGCTCCTGGGCAAGATGGCCCTGGTGGGCAGAAACGATGAGCCCTCAGCGGGACAAAACATAGCCCTTGCATTGGCGGGTTTGGTTGCCGGTTTGTCATCTGCCTTCATCACCTCTGTGTGGTTTTCAGCAGTAGAGGGTGAGGTATATGCCATGTCAACATTTTTCACAGCCCTTACTTTTTGGGCCGCTGTAAAATGGTACCACCTGCCCGATGAAGCTGAAAGCGACCGGTGGCTGATCTTTAGTTTGTTTGCTGCGGGTTTGTCTATTGGTGTACACTTGCTGAGCTTGCTGGCCTTCCCCGCCATTGCCATGTTGTACTACTACAAAAAATATGAAAACAAATCATTGGTAGGACTTGGTGTGAGCATCCTCATGGGAGGGTTGGGCATTGCCTTCATCCAGAAACTGGTTATTGTGGGCATACCCTCACTTTGGCAAAGCATGGAATTGTTTACCGTCAACAGTTTGGGGCTACCGTTCCACAGTGGTTTGATACCTACGATTATTATCATTGCGGCATTGAGCTGGTTCATCCTGCGCACTGCCCATAAGCGTGGTTCACAATTGTTGCAAAATCTGGGCATTGCGGCCACTCTTATCGTGATTTCCTATTCCACCATTGGTGTGGTAGTCATCAGGGCTAATTCAGACACGCCTGTAAATATGAATACGCCATCGGATGCGATGCGCCTCATTCCTTACCTCAACCGTGAACAATACGGAGAAAGGCCTTTGCTCAAAGGCCCCCATTACATGGCTCAGCCAATGACCATGGAAAGCACTCCACGTTACGGCAGAGTGGGCAATGAATACAAGATCACCGATGAGAAATATGATTATGTTTGGAAAAATTCTGATAAAATCATCTTCCCGAGGATCGGCCACCCCGATAAAGCAGACCTCCACCAGCAATACAAGGAATACCTAACCGGAAGAGGTGAGGGCAAACCCGATTTTGCTTACAACATTGCTTATTTCAGGCATTACCAACTCCGGTACATGTACTGGCGATATTTTATGTGGAATTTTGTAGGCAGACAAAACTCAGACCAGGGCACCGGCATTTGGGACAAAAAAGATGGCAACTGGATCAGCGGTATCGATGCACTCGATGAAGGCAGAACCTATAAAAATGATCTGGCACCTGCTGCCATCATGGAAAGCCCGGGTAGAAATACTTACTATTTCATTCCATTGATTTTGGGCATGCTGGGCATGGTCTTCCATTTTGGAAAATCCAGAAAAGATTTCCTTGCCCTGCTCATGTTATTTGTGACCACCGGTCTGGGCATCATCATCTACTCCAACCAACCACCGATTGAGCCAAGAGAGCGCGACTATGTGCTGGTAGGTAGCTTTATCACCTTCTGTATCTGGATAGGCTTTGGTGTACTGGCCATAGCCGACACACTTACCAGCAAAATCAAACTGCCCGGAGTAGCGGCTGCCGGATTGGCAGGTTTACTGGGATTGGCTTCCCCCTTGCTCCTGGTTACCCAAAATTACGATGACCACGACAGAAGTGAACACTATGCATCACGTGATTATGCTGCCAACTTCCTCAATTCTTTGGATAAAAATGCCATCATCTTTACCTATGGCGACAATGATACTTATCCACTTTGGTATGTGCAGGAAGTAGAGAACATAAGGAGGGATGTGCGGGTAGTAAACTTATCACTCATCCAGGTAGACTGGTACATTGACAAGTTGCGCAAGAAGGTCAACGAAAGTGAAGCCATCAAGTTTACCATACCGCAGGAAAGTTACAATGGCAAAAATCTCAATCAGTTGTTCTTTACAGAACAAACGGCTGAGCAAAGGCTCAACATCATTGATGTGCTTAAGAAGATAGCTGCTGATGTGAAACCAGCCAATGGC
The DNA here is from genome assembly GCA_937870795.1 of uncultured Bacteroidota bacterium. GTDB lineage: Bacteria > Bacteroidota > Bacteroidia > Chitinophagales > Saprospiraceae > JADKBO01. Next base: position 6,026 of record CALMWS010000040.1, read on the forward strand.
TATCCTTCCATCAGCTTTAAAAACTTTTACATTCCAGTGAAAAAGAATGCCGAATTGTTTGACCTGGATTCATTGCCGGTTTTGGATTCCATTCCGGTTTCTATTCCAGCAGATAGCAGGTACCTGACCAAAGATGACATTGCCATCCTTGATTTGATAGCATCCAACATTGATGACCGTCCTATCTATTTTTCAGTAACTTGCAAAAATGACAAGTTGCAGGGCTTAAATGATTTTATGCAACTGGAAGGTATGGGCTTGAGGGTGATTCCGGCCTATAGCAGGTCAGACAGATCTTTCTCAATCTATGGCAGCGGAAGGGTAGCCACCAATAAGTTGTTTAATCACATGATGAATGACTGGAAGTGGGGCAATTTTGATAAGGTAAAAACGCACGTGGATAAGTCGTATCTCGCAGAAATACAGGCCATGAAATTGACCATGCTGAGAGGAGCTTATGCATTGTTGGCGCAAAAAGACAGCACCAGAGCGGCGCAACTGGCGAATAAATTTTTTGAAGTTTTCCCGGATTTTAACTTCCCTTATGATGCGGGTGTGGTGCCATTCCTCAACGTGTTGGTAGGGGCAGGTGACTTCGAAAATGCCAAAAAACACGTTCGCATACTGGCCAAAGAAACCAAGGCTTACGGCGACTTCTTCTTATCGCTCGGAGCCAGCGATCTGATTTCTTTTGCACAAGACGTTGATCTCTACGGACAATGTGCTGCCGATGTGAAAGACCTTGCTAAACGTACCGGCGATGCAGCATTTGAAAAAGAAATCAACGATTTGATTGGTGACCTTGATACCAAGTTGGGCGTACTCACACAGGGATTGAGACAACCGCAGTAAGATGAAAAAGATGACCATAGCCATAGGCAGTGACCATGCAGGTTTTGCCTACAAAGACAAGATAAAGAGCAGCCTTAGCCGATTGGGATATGAGGTAATTGACAAGGGTACCTACGGAGAATTTTCTGTAGACTATCCCGATTTTGCCCATCCGGTGGCAAGTGCTGTTGAAAATGGCGAGGCCCGGTTTGGTGTGTTGATTTGTGGCAGTGGCAATGGAGTAGCCATCACTGCCAACAAACATGCAGCAATCAGGGCTGCCCTCTGCTGGAAAGATGAAATTGCCAGACTGGCAAGGGCCCACAACGATGCCAATGTGCTGTGCCTTCCGGCCAGATTTGTATCACTGGATCTTGCCAAAAAAATGGTCAAGACCTTTTTAAACGAACCCTTTGAAGGAGGTCGACACCAAAACAGAGTAAATAAGATTAGCTGTTAAATCATTAGTTTATAGCAAACAACCATGTATATTAAAACCGTTATTATTTTTTCTTTTTTATGGGCAGCTGTGCCCTCTTTTGCCCAATACCAAAGTGGGGTAACCCTGGCCGACAAAGACAAGCCGGTGGTTGCAGATGAAAGTGATCCATCCGTAAAATATGCCAACAAAATAACGGCAGAAGGATTGAAAAAACACCTGACCATTCTGGCTTCACCCGAGTTTGAAGGCAGAGAAACCGGTCAACCCGGCAATGTAAAGGCAGCAACATATATTGCGAAACAATTTGATAGCTACTTATTAGACCAGGCCCCCGGCATCAGTGATTTCAGGCAGCCGGTCAATTTTACTTTTTCTTCCTGGGAAGACACAGATATGTATGTAAACGGCAAACGTTTCAGACATTTGTGGGACTATCTGGCCTTTCCAATCAAAAACTCAGACATGCCTCTGATGGAGACCAAAGAAGTATTGTTTTTGGGTTATGGCATTGATGATCCAAAATATACCGATTACAAAGGTAAAGACAAGGATTTTAAAGGCAAGGTCATTGTTATCAACAAAGGTGAGCCCATGAAAGCAGACAGTACTTACTGGATCAGTGGTACCAAAGAAACTTCAGCCTGGAGCAACGACCTTGAAAAAAAACTAATGGTTGCCAAGAGCAAAGGTGTTTCTCTGGTATTGATCATCGAAGACGATATCAAAAAAGCCATCGGCGAGAACCGCAACCAATTATTGGGACCAAGTGTGCAATTGGGTGATCATACCAAAGATGTTGTTGCATATCCCAATCATTGTTACATTTCTACTACCATCGCCAAGGAACTTTTTGGCACTGAGGAAGAAAAAATAATCAAAGAAAGAGCCAATATTCTTAAGAAGGGAAAATTCAAACCGGTAAAACTTAAATCGCACTATCAGGTCAACCTGAAGAAAAAAGTGACAACCATCAAGAGCCAAAATGTATTGGGTGCCATACCCGGAAAAGCAAAGCCCGAAGAAGTGGTGGTGGTAACGGCACACTATGACCACCTGGGTAAAAAAGGTGATCAGATTTTCCATGGTGCGGATGACAACGGTTCCGGAACCAGCACCCTGCTGGCGATGGCCGAAGCTTTTGCCGAGGCACGTGCCGGTGGATTCAGACCCGACAGAACCATTTTGTTCATGTTGGTGACCGGCGAAGAAAAAGGTTTGTTGGGTTCAGAGTTTTATGTTAATAATCCCGCTTATCCACTGAATATGACCGTAGCCGATGTCAACGTAGACATGGTAGGCAGACAGGATGACAAATACAAAGACAACCCCGATTACATATACGTTATAGGTTCTGATCGTTTGTCTACAGATTTGCATAAGATCAATGAAGCGGTCAATGCAAAATACTGTCAGTTAACTTTAGACTACACGTACAATGCCGAAGAAGATCCTAATAAATATTACTACCGATCAGACCACTACAACTTTGCAGAAAAGGGTGTGCCCGCTATTTTTTACTTCAATGGTGTGCACGCGGATTATCACCAGCCAACGGATACTGCAGATAAAATCAATTACGAAAAAATGGCCAAGGTAGGCAAGCTGATTTTTCATACAATATGGGAATTGGCCAACCGACCAGAGCGCATCAAAGTGGATGTAAAAGCAGGCATGTAATGAAATGGCGCCCGGGAAAATTTGATTATGTATTTTTTTTCCTTGTCTTTCTCGACCTTTGGGCAATGTATCTTTATCCTGGTTTGCGATTGCTTACCAAGCCGCTGATCGTCTCATCTTTGCTGCTTTATTATATTGCCGTAGCTGGAGACTACCAGCAACCATTGGTGATGTTGGGTCTGATTTTTGCCCTCCTGGGCGATATCTTTTTGATGTTTGATTACCCCATGTTTTTTCAAATGGGCCTGGCTTCTTTTTTGGTCATGCAACTTTGTTATATTTCCATTTTCAGAAAATACGAAGGGGGGCTCAACGTTCGCGGTTGGGTAGGCATAGGGTTTGTCCTCTTGGTTGCTGCCAGTTTCAATTTGTTTTTTGGCGATGAGTTTGGTGATCTGAGATGGCCGGTGTTGTTGTACACAGCTGCCATTTCAGCCATGGTTATAACCGCTGTCTACCAACGCAGTACAGCCCTCATCACATGGGGAGCAGTGTTGTTTATGGTTTCAGATCTGTGTCTGGCTTTTCATAAGTTTGTAGCTGCCATACCCGCAGAAGGACTCATAGTCATGCTTACGTATGCAGCGGCCCAGTTCCTCATTGTTAAAGGATTTTTACATCCCTTCCAAAAGGCGGCAACCTAAAAAGCTTAAAGTGTAATGGTTTTGTAGTTGAGCCTGCTCTCTTCGGCAGCAAAGCCCATTCTGTGACTGTCCATGGATGCCTCCAATGTAGAGGTTAGCAAACTTTCATCCCTGTTTTCAACAGCCCTCAAAAAGTCGCGCATCAAACCCCAGTCGCCGCCACCATGACCGGAACCAGTGGTATGATCTTTGGTCAACCATTCAGTGACTTCATCTGTGCTAAAATTGGCCACAGTTAGCACTTCTTCATCACCTACAATGCAGCCCATTGACCCCATGATGCGGGTTCTTCTGCCATGGTAATTGGTAAATGCCTCCATATTAAAGCCAGCTGTAATGCCTCCGTCAAATTGCATTGAAACCACCTGATGGTCGGCCACATTGTTGTCGCACCGGTAAACACATCTGCCGTAAGGTCCTGTTTTTAGTAATTGCAGAATGGCATCTCCTTTTTTATCTTCTTCGAGGGGAAGGTCCAGGGCATAAGTATATCTTCTGCCACGGTGGTAAATTTTAAGTGCAGAATAGGGACAAGTTGCTTCAACGGCACAGCCATCGGTACATCGTGCAGTGCTGCCCGGAGGAGCATTTTGTGACTTGAACCACGACAGAGAGCCAAATGAATTGATGTGTGTACATTTCTTACCTATCCACCACCTAAGCATATCAAGGTCATGACAAGACTTGGCCAGAATGATGGGATTGGTGTCTTCTGATACCCTCCAGTTGCCTCTGACGAATGAATGGGACATGTGCTCTCTTTCGATGGGCTCAAAATGCTGGACACTGATCAACTGACCCAACACCCCACTGTCAATCACTTCTTTTACTTTTCGGTAATAAGGGGCGTAGCGCAATACGTGGCAAACGGCTACGATGGCTTTTTTCTTTTTCTGAAGTTGAAGGATGTCATTACATTCTTTCCAGGTTTGGGCAATGGGTTTTTCCAGCAATAGATGGTAGCCCATTTCTAATGCCGCCATGGCTGGGCCGTAATGCAGGTTATCCGGTGTAGTGACGATGATAAAATCGGCAAACTTGGGTTTTTTAAACACATCTTCCCAGGTTGTAAATTGATTTTCAGGGGCGATGTTGTGCTTATCAGAATATCGTTGCCTGCGCAGCTCAATGGGTTCTGCTACACCTACGATATCGAGTTCTTCAGGGAAGTTGGCGGCATAGTTGCCATACACATTGCCCCGGTTGCCGGCTCCGCAGGTAATGGCTGTAAGCTTGCGGTTGAAAGGCAGATCCGTAAAGCCTAAGGTAAGCGGTTCATAATTGAAGCTCTTGCTGGCTATCCCAGACAGGCTAATTCCCCCTAATGTTTTCAATATATCGCGTCTTGTCCATTCCATGATAAAATAAGTTTGAAGTCAACAATAATACAACTAAGTATGGGTAAATATAGCTTTTTTCCTACTTTCGCACGCAATACCAGTAAAAAGTCAAAATATTATGAAATTGCTTGCAGGAAAAACAGCCCTGGTTACAGGGGGCTCTAGAGGAATAGGAGAAGCCATAGCCAGGGCATTTGCTGCCCAGGGGGCCAATGTAGCTTTCACCTATCTGAGCAGCGAGGAAAGGGCTTTGGCCATCGTTGCTGATCTCGAATCCATGGGTGTAAAAGCAAAATGTTATAAGTCAGATGCTTCTGATTTTCAGCAGGCAGAACAGCTCACTGAGGCTGTGTTGGCTGACTTTGGTCGTATCGACATCCTGATCAACAATGCCGGTATTACCAGAGATACGCTGATGTTGAGGATGAGTGAAGAACAATGGGATGAAGTCATCAGGGTCAACCTCAAATCTGTCTTCAACCTTACCAAACACACTTTAAAAGTCATGCTCAAACAAAAGAGTGGCTCTATTGTCAACATGGGTTCCGTAGTAGGGGTATTTGGCAATGCCGGACAGGCCAATTATGCGGCATCCAAAGCAGGCATCATAGGTTTTAGCAAATCCATAGCCAAGGAGGTGGGATCCAGAGGCATCCGGTGCAACGTGCTTACTCCAGGCTTTATTGAAACCGACATGACCCACGCACTTACCGACGAGCAGCGCAAAGCATACGAAGGCAGCATCCCCCTCAAGCGACTGGGCAAGGGAGAAGATGTAGCCAATGCCTGTATATTTTTAGGCTCTGACATGAGTACCTACATTACAGGGCAGGTAATAAGTGTTTGCGGAGGATTGTTGGATTAATAAAATAAGAAAGGGACCGCCTGGCGACAGTCCCTCATCCAATCAAATCTGAAGCTTTTGGGCTTCACGTAAAACCTGCCTTTGAGGCAGACTTCTACTACTAGATTTACGCTAAAAGCGAACTCGGTAAAATATTTACTAACACCTTAAAAGATACCTCATCCGGTAAAAATGCTGCCTGAGATGTTGGAATATTTTTGAAATTAAAATTTGCGCTATCCGGCAATACGAAATATTACTTGGTGAATGTGTGGTGATTAGGGCCATAACCCAAACAAAAAATTGTTTAGAATCTATCTAAATAGCAACCTTCCCTCAATATATATGTTACTTAAGTTACAGAGGAAAACCTCATTAATTATATTTGCGTACAATTCGAAAACATCAAATTTATCCTCTTGAAAAGCTACAAATACAGGGCAATGATAGCAATGGCATTTTTGCTCAATTCATTTTTGGTTTTTGGCCAGGGTGCCATTACTCCCAATTGGGTAATGTATTCCATTTTAGGTGTTCTCATCGTCAGCGGACTCAGTGCCTTGGTAGGTCTGACCGGAAAGTTGATAGAGATGGAAGGCCAAAAACATGGCATACAATTGCAGCATGAAGGGTGGTTTACCAAACTCCTCAACCAGTTTACAGGAGAGACCAAGTCAAGTAATCACCACAAACTGAGCCGCGGCTTCGATATTTTGTTGAATGGTGGCATCTCAGACTACACCATTGTGGCCAGACCGGTGAGCAGGGTAGCACTCAAGCCACAGAATTTTGTGGGCATTTCTCCCATTCCCAAAGTAGTGGTAGAAGTTGGACAGAACGTAAAAGCTGGTGATGAAATTTACCACGACAAAAAACACCCTGAAATTAAATATACCAGTCCTGTAAGCGGCGAAATCCTGGAAGTAAGAAGGGGTGAAAAAAGAGCCATTTCCGAAATAGTAATTTTGGCCGATAAAGACCAGGTGTATAGAAAATTTTCGGTTCCCTCTGCAGATGCAGACAGGGCAGCCCTGGTTAACTTTTTGTGTGAGACCGGAGCATGGACCTGGATCAATGAGCGTCCGTTTGATATAGTTCCACATGTAGAAACCACACCCAAAAATATTTTCATCTCTACTTTTGACAGCGCACCGCTTGCACCAGACAACAATTTAGTGGTAGCGGGTCAGGAAGCTGATTTTCAGGGAGGGTTGAATGTGTTGGCACGACTTACCTCCGGTAAAGTTTACCTGGGTTTGGATGGCAGTAAAAAAACACAACTTTCCCCTGCATTCACAGCAGCAAGCAATGTTGAGATCCACTATTTCAGTGGCAAACACCCTGCAGGTAACGTTGGCGTACAGATCCACCACATAGCTCCTATCACTGGATCAGACAAGGTGTGGACAATGAATGTACAGGATGTGATTGCTTTAGGTAAGCTGTTTAGAACCGGCGAAGTCAACAGAAGAAGAGTGGTTGCCATCACCGGCAATGAAGTTAAAAAAGCGCAGTACGTTTCAACTTACTGCGGTGCCAGCATAGCAGAACTTACTCAGGACAATGTTCAGTCAGGCAATATCCGATTTGTTTCAGGAGATGTATTGTCGGGCAAGCAGGTAGCAGCAGATGGCTTTATGAACGAGGGTGATGATCAATTGACCGTTGTCACAGAAGGCGACTTCTATGAGCTTTTCGGATGGTTACTGCCCATCAGTCCAAGACCTTCGGTATCGGGCACCTATCCCAACCGCTTTTTCCCCAATATGAAATTTGATGCCAACACCAATACCCATGGCGACAAAAGGGCTTTTGTGGTTACGGGTCAGTACGAAGAAGTACTGCCAATGGACATTTATCCACAGCAATTGTTTAAAGCCATCCTTTCACAAGATGTTGAACAAATGGAAGGTCTGGGCATCAATGAACTTAGTGAAGAAGATGTAGCACTGTGTGAATTTGTATGTACTTCAAAACAACCCCTGCAACAGTTGTTGCGCGAAGGGTTGGATTACATGAGAACAGAAGCATAAACATTACGAAAGAACTTATAATACCTAATAAGAAATGGGATTATTACAATTTTTAAAGCGTATAGAGCCGGACAAGAAAAAGAATCCGCTGTTGCACACAGCCTACGATGCCTTTTTCACCTTTGCTTATACGCCCAACAGAGTCAACAAAGGAGGCGTTCACATCAGAGACGGCATGGATCTCAAGCGATTGATGGTACATGTGGTGTTGGCAATGCAACTTTGTTATTTATTTGGAACGTACAACATTGGTCACCAGCACTTTGTAGCAGCTGGTCAATACCTGGGCTTCCTGGATGGTTTTCACCTTAAGCTTGCCCACGGTCTCATCAAAATGTTGCCAATGTTTGTTGTTACCCACGTGGTAGGCCTTGGCATAGAATTTCTTTTTGCTGCCAAAAAAGGCCACGAAGTAGAAGAAGGTTTTCTGGTAACGGGAGCCTTGATTCCTTTGATCATGCCACCGGATTTGCCGTTGTGGATTTTGGCCATAGCAGTTGCATTTGCTGTGGTGTTTGGCAAAGAAGCCTTCGGAGGTACCGGTATGAATATCTGGAACATCGCTTTATTGACCAGGGTCTTTGTGTTTTTTGCCTATCCTGGTGAAATATCAGGAGATAGTTGCTGGGTTTCGGGATACGACAGCCTGGCAGCAGGTTCTACCGCAGAGTATGGATGGTGGCACACAGGTTTCTTCAATTCCATTTTTGGAGCCTTCGGATGGCCACAGTTTGCAGCTGCCAAAACCATGGTGGTTGATGGCTTTAGTGGAGCAACCCCATTGGCTCTTGCTTATCAGGGGGGCATGGAGGCTATTCAACAACATTATACCATGGACCAGATTTTCTGGGGAGGTATTCCGGGGTCTATTGGTGAAACCAATAAGCCATTTATTATTCTTGGTGCTTTATTCCTCATTTTCACAAGAGTTGCAAGCTGGAGAATCATGGCTGGAATGGTCTTAGGTGTGGGGGTTACCGGCATGTTGTTTAATGCCTGGGGCTTTAATGCTTTCATGATGGTGCCCTGGTACTATCATTATGTTTTGGGATCTTTTCTATTTGCCATGGCATTTATGGCAACGGATCCTGTTACTGCCAGCGGTACCAACAAAGGTAAATGGATATATGGCTTCTTTATAGGGGTTGTGGGTTTGGTAGTAAGAGTACTCAACCCTGCCTACCCTGAAGGCTGGATGCTGGCCATCTTATTTATGAATTCATTTGCACCACTCATCGATTACTTTATTGTTCAATCCAACATCAAAAAAAGAACAAGCCGTGTTTAGTAATAAATATATATTAATGTATACCCTGGTGATGGCACTGATTTCATCGGTATCCCTCGCCTTTGTAGTAAACGGCCTCAAGCCTATGCACGATCAAAATGAGGCAGTTTTTAAAAAGAAAGAAATTCTCAATTCCATCAAAGATCAGATTGGTATAAATCCAGCAACCCTTAGTCCGGCAGAAGTAAATAAAATCTTTTCCGAGAAGGTAGATAAAGTTGTCATTGATGCTACGGGTAAAAAAGTTGACGGCCTAGACGCTGAAACCATCGATATGGCTGCTGAAGAAAAGAAGCCAGAAAAGGATCGTCACTACCCACTGTTTATCTACAAAGCAGACAAAGGAAGTATTTATCTTATGTCTGTAAGAGGTAATGGACTTTGGGACAAGATATGGGGGACCATCGCAATTAAAGACGATTTTAATACCTTGGTAGGAGCATCTTTTGGACACATTGGAGAAACCCCGGGCTTAGGAGCAGAGATTAAAGACAATGCTAATTTTCCTAAATCATTTCATGATAAAAAGATATTTGAAAACGGGCAATATGTTTCTGTTAAAGTGGTGAAAGGCGGTGCTAAAAACCCTGAACATGAAGTCGACGCCATTTCAGGGGCCACCATAACATCAACAGGTGTTTCCAACATGCTGAATAAAGGCATCCAAATATATGTGCCTTATTTTGAATCATTAAAAAACAAAAAATAAATATTACTAATATGGCCGATGTAGTAGTATCACCCACTGAGGTAAAAGCTGAACCCTGGTTTGGCAAGAAAGAGCAAAAACTTATTAAAGACCCTTTGCACATTGACAATCCCATCACTGTACAAGTGTTAGGGGTTTGTTCGGCTCTTGCGGTTACCACTATGGTAAAACCGGCACTGATCATGGGTATTTCTGTGGCTCTGGTAACGGGCTTTTCAAACCTGGTAATTTCACTGATCAGAAATGGTATTCCAAAACAAATCAGAATGATTGTCCAATTGGTGGTCATTGCAGTTTTGGTTACGATTGTAGAACAGGTATTGAAAGCATTTTCTTATGACGTATGGAAACAACTTTCAGTTTTCATCGGACTGATTATTACCAATTGTATTGTAATGGGTCGATTGGAAGCATTTGCTATGAGCAACAAACCCTGGGCTTCATTTCTGGATGGCATAGGCAATGGACTGGGCTATGCCTGGATATTGGTAGCCATAGCCGCCATAAGGGAGTTCTTTGGCAGAGGGGCACTGCTAGGATACAAAATTCTGGGTGCAGGTCCTGAATTTTTAATCAATACCAAATCATCTGCATTGCTTAGTTGGTACCAACCTAATGGTATGATGGTACTTCCGGCATCTGCTATGTTTTTAATAGCAACCATTATTTGGATACAGCGATCAAAAGAAGCAAAACTGGTAGATATCTCTTAATTCAAAAGACAATACAGTTCAAAAATTTAAATTGAAAAAATGGAACTCTTAAATATATTTATAAAATCCGCTTTCATAGAAAACATGGTATTGGCCTACTTTATAGGCATGTGTTCGTTTTTGGCGGTTTCAAAGAGTGTTAAAACGGCCATTGGTCTCGGTGCAGCCGTGATTTTCGTACTGGCTATTACGGTACCTATCAACTGGGTAGTGAGCGAATTGGTTTTGGGACCCAATGGAATTTTCAAAACCGATTTGACATTTCTTAGATTTATTCTCTTTATTGCAAGTATTGCCGCTACCGTACAACTGGTAGAGATGGCGGTTGAAAAATTTTCTCCATCTCTTTACAATGCACTGGGTATCTTTCTTCCATTGATCACAGTAAACTGCGCCATTTTGGGAGCAGCATTGTTTATGGTCGCAAGAGAGTATGGATTTGCCGAATCAGTAGTATACGGTGTAGGCTCTGGTTTTGGTTGGTTCATTGCCATTGTTTTGATGGCAGCTATCAGAGAAAAGATGCGTTACAGCCAGGTGCCGGCTCCATTGCGTGGCCTTGGTATGGCATTCATACTTACTGCTTTTTTGGGCATTGCCTTCATGAGCCTTATGGGTATCAACCCTGCAACCTATTTTGCAAAACATTAAACTGAGTTAGGGATATGATTTTAATGATCGATATAATGTTTGTGCTTTGGGCCATCATTGCGTTTTCTGTTATTTTGCTGATTTTGGCATTTGGTCTTATCTATGCACAGAAAAAACTCGTTGCACAGGGTGATGTGAAAATCATCATCAATGGCGACGAATCAAAACCCATTTTGGTAAAACCGGGAAGCAGCCTGCTCAGCACTTTGTCGGGTGAGAAAATTTTCCTTCCCTCAGCCTGTGGTGGTGGTGGTACCTGCGCCATGTGTGAATGCCACGTTTACGAAGGAGGTGGGGATGTACTGCCCACTGAAATGAACCACCTCAACCGCAAAGAGGTGGCTGAAGGCAAACGTTTGGCTTGCCAGGTAAAAGTAAGGCAGGACATGAAAATCCACGTTCCCGAGGAAGTTTTTGGCATTAAAAAATGGGAGTGTGAGGTAATCTCAAATTACAACGTAGCCTCCTTTATCAAAGAATTTGTGGTGAAATTACCGGAAGGTGAAAGCCTTGAATTCCAATCCGGCGGCTACATCCAGATCGATGTTCCGGAAATCACCGTGGATTTCAAAAATATGGACATCACTGCCCACCCAAAATACCACGATGACCCTAAAAAGTTTCAGTCAGAGTGGGATAAATTCAAACTTTGGGATTTAAAAATGGTCAATGAAGAGCCTCAGTTCAGAGCCTATTCAATGGCCAACCACCCTGCAGAAGGCAACATCGTTAAATTGAACATTCGTATTGCCACCCCTCCTTTTGACAACAACACCAAAACGTGGATGAATGTCAATCCGGGTGTCTGCTCATCATACATCTTCAACCTTAAGCCAGGCGACAAATGTGTGGTTTCAGGCCCTTATGGTGAATTTTTCATCAAGCCTACGCAAAAAGAAATGGTTTATATCGGCGGTGGTGCCGGTATGGCTCCACTAAGATCCCATTTGTTCCACATGTTCCACACACTTAAAAACACTAATAGAAAAGTATCGTTCTGGTATGGTGGAAGAACAAAGAGGGAGTTGTTCTACATTGACGAGTTTCGTCAAATAGAAAGGGAATTCCCCAATTTTAAATTTTATGTAGCACTCGATAATCCACTTCCTGAAGACAACTGGCAGGTGAAGGAAAACATCGATGCTCCGGGAGATGGCTTCAAAGGCTTCATCATGCCTGTATTGTACGAGCAATACCTCAAAAACCATCCGGAACCGGAAGAAATTGAATATTACTTCTGTGGTCCGCCCATGATGAACCAGTCGGTAATCAAAACCCTGGATTCCCTGGGGGTACCTCCAGAAAACATAGCCTTCGACGATTTCGGAGGATAAATTTAAAGCTGGCAAAAGCCGGCTTTTTTTTTGACCTTTTTATGCCAACAAATACATCTTTTCACTGTTAATGTAGCAACAACAAATCAGGCATGAAAAGACTATTCCCACTCTTGTTTACCCTTGCATTTACGCTGAGCGCACAAATGGGCATTGCCCAGGTAATGGGTACCCTCGAAGGTAAGGCAACCGATGCCAACACAGGCATTCCCCTCATTGGCGTTTCCATTGCCATCGAAGGTACTTCCTACGGTGCCATTACAGATGTGGATGGTAGTTATTTTTTGCAGGTTCCGGTAGGCAGTTACAACATTGTTGCTACCTATATAGGATATGCAACCGTGACCAAGTACAATCAGGTAGTCACTTCAGGCAATATAGTTCAGTTGAGTTTTGTAATGAACGAAGCAGCAGTGGAATTGCAGGAAATCACCGTCACTGCCAATTCAGCAAAATCAGCTGCAGCCGGTGACATCGTCACCCCTTTATCGGTCCAGCGTTTGTCTACCCAGGAAATCAAGAGCAATCCGGGCGGCAACTTCGACATTAGCCGCGTAGTGCAAGCCCTGCCAGGTGTTGGTGGAACAGCCGGCAGTGTAGGAGGCTTTAGAAACGATATAGTGATCAGAGGCGGGGGACCCAATGAAAATGTTTATTACCTCGACGGCATTGAAATCCCTGTCATCAATCATTTTTCAACACAAGGCAGCGCCGGTGGACCAACCGGTATTTTAAATGTTTCTTTCATTGAAGATGTAAAACTGAGTTCTTCGGCCTTTGATGCAAGGTATGACAACGCCCTGGCCTCCGTATTTGAATTTGACCAGCGCGATGGCAACTCACAAGGCATGGAGGGAAATTTCAGGTTGAGTGCCACAGAAGCTGCACTAACGCTCGATGGGCCGCTATCCAAAAATTTAAATTACATTGTCTCTGCACGAAGATCCTACCTACAACTCCTTTTTGAAGCCCTCGATTTGCCGATCAGGCCCAATTACTGGGATTTTCAAACCAAACTTACCTGGCAGGCATCAGCACGCACTACTGTTTCATTTATTGGGGTAGGTGCCATCGATGAATTTTCTTTCAAGCCCGCCAAAGACGCAACCGCTGAAAATGTGTATATCCTCAACTCCAACCCATTGATCAATCAATGGAATTATACGGCGGGTGTGAGTGTAAAACACCTTATTTCCAATGGTTACATTACGGCTTCTCTCAGCAGAAATGATTATCAAAATCGCCTGGATAAATTTGAAGACAACATTGCCATGGACGAATCAGACCGAACCTTGAAGGTAGTGAGCAATGAAACAGAAAATAAGTTAAGGCTGACGGTGGATAAGTACATAAATGGTTGGAAATATGCTTTTGGCGGTGTGCTCCAACAGGTAGGGTTTACCAACGATTATTACAATCGCATCCGAAAGGAATTGCGAGACGCCAATGGCAACATCATCCAAAATGCCCTTGCTTTCAATTTCAACACCGATTTGCAATTTTGGAAATACGGATTTTTTGGGCAGCTTTCAAGATCGGTCTTGAATGACAAATTGGGACTGACCTTTGGCTTAAGAACCGATATGAACAGTTTTACCCAAAGTGGCAACCAGCCTTTACAAACACTATCACCTCGTTTTGCAGCCGGTTACCGAATCAATGACCAATGGAAAATAAATACCTCTGTTGGTAAATACTTTAAAATACCTATATATACGGTACTTGGTTTTCAAAATCAAGCAGGCGACTACGTCAACAAAAACAGCAAATACATTGCCTCGACCCATTATGTAGCGGGCGTAGAATATTTGCCCAAAGAAGATCTGCGTTTTACAGTAGAAGGCTTTTATAAAAAATATGACCGATACCCTGTCTCTCTGCTCACAGGCATCTCACTGGCCAACCAGGGTGGGGAATTCGGTGCTATTGGCAATGAAGCCATAACATCTACCGGAAAAGGCGAGGCATATGGCTTTGAAGTTTACGGTCAGCAAAAATTGACGGGCAGTCTGTTTGCTGTTGTATCATATACCTTTGTGCGGAGTAAATTTTCTGGTGTCAACGGCTTGTCAATCCCCTCAGCATGGGACAACAGGCACCTGGTTTCACTCATTTTGGGCAAAAAGCTCGGCCGGGGCTGGGAGTTGGGACTTAAATACAGATATGCAGGCGGGGCTCCCTACACGCCCTTTGATGCCACTTTGTCTCAGCAAAACTACCTGACACTTGGCACAGGTATCCTGGATTACAATCAACTCAATACGCTTCGATTGAAAGGCTTTAGCCAGTTTGACTTGAGGTTGGATAAAAAATGGAATTATCAGAAATGGACCCTCGATTTGTTTCTGGATGTGCAGAATTTGCTGGTGACTCAAAATCCAGCTTATCCTCAATATACCTTCCAACGCCTGGCAGACAACTCAGGGTTTGCCACTACCGATGGTCAGCCCTTACAGGAAAATGGCAGCAACGCAATACCCTTGATCCTGGTCAATGATGATGCCATTGCCACGCCTAGCATTGGCCTTATTGTGGAGTTTTAATCTTACTTGGCAAACCAGTCGATGCCATCGGCATAAGCCAGGTACCATCTCTTGCTGGTAAGTCTTACCTGTAGAACAACTGCAGCATTTAGTCCTTGCGGAAGTGGCAGCTTGAATGGATTGGGAGGATCAAGGGCCTGGATCATCATGGTGTTGGACAAAAGGCACAAAATTTTGGTACCTTCAAACTGAAAATCTCTCAAATCGGCAACGGATATCTGCTTTTTCATCTGACCGAAGTTGTCAAAGATTACAAATCCATTTTCTTTGCTTCCTACAACGAGTAGATTGGCTTTTTCTGCCATCTTAAACGGTTTGAATCCAGCCAATCCCAAATCATTGAACACATTGGTTTCCCTGAGGATCTCAAAAGATGAATTGATTTTATAAATGCGCTGCCACTGAATATCGTATATCCATATATTGTTGTCGTTGGATAGTGCTGCAGCTGCTACATTAAAAAACTTGCCTGAATCCTGCAATTTGATTTGTTCCACTTCAGTGAGGGTGTTGTCCAAAAACCGGATGATGCCAAAATCACCGTAAAAAACCAGGGCCTTTAATGGGTTGGAAACATCAATAGATGTGATTTGCCCCAGGCGGTTGTCGGCAAAACTGTATTTTTTTATACCATTCTCATCGTATAGGTGGATTTGATTTTTTTGATCCACTACCCAAATTCTGCCAAGGGCATCGGTCTCAAAAAATCGGACATTTTCCCGAATCCATCGCTTTGGGTCTTCAATATTGTTTGTATTTGGCTCCACCTGAGCGAAAATATTCACACAGGAAAAAAGAATAAAAAATAAGAGTAAGGGCATAAAGGCTTTATTGGGCATAATGTAAAATTTGTGGACCGTGCTGGTCAATGCGCATATAGGTATTAAAATGAAGCCAATCTCCCAAATAGTGTAGGGTAACAGAAGTAGGTGCCAGACCATAAGACATGGCGAAATGCCTGTGACCAAATACAAAGTGATCAATAGAGGGTTTTTGCTGTAAATAGCTTCGGGCAAATTTTACCAGCCATTCATTCTCCTTGTCTGCAATTTCTTTGATTTGGCTTTCACCCAAACGGCCTCTTTTTGAAATGGATTTCATCAACCAAAGGCCAAGATTGGGGTGTAGCCGATGAAATAGAAACTGACATACAGGATTGGAAAAGATAGATTTAATTACTTTGTAGCCCCTATCTCCGGGTCCAAGGCCATCTCCATGCGCAATGAAGTACGACTTTCCAAAAAATTCTCTTTCTACACCGGCCTTATATAAGTTGACCCCCAATTCCTTTTGAAAATACTCAAACATCCACATGTCGTGATTACCCGTGAACAGGTTGACTTCAATGCCTGCATCACAAAATTCAGCCAGCTTGCCCAAAAGTCGTGTATGACCCCTTGGTATGGCCGAACTATATTCAAACCAAAAATCGAAGACATCACCAACCAGGTACAATTGCGCACAGTCGTGTTTTATGGAATCCAGCCATGCCACGATTCTTTTTTCACGTATGGCTGAGGCTTCCGGAAAATCAAGTCCCAGATGAAAATCTGAGGCGAGGTAAATATGCTGCTTCGTCACGTAAAACCTTGATGCTTATTTTTGAGACTTACCTATGCCATTGAGTTTGTCAATCACAGCCTGCACCGTTTTTTTCTGCAGCTCAATTTCTGCTTTTTTAGTGTCCTGATCTTTGAGGTTTACTTCGATATTTTTTTCGTTTTCGGCAATTTTCATCCTTGCCTTTTCGATGTCGGAGTGGTAATCTTTGTTTTTGTTTTCTAGCTTAGAAAGTTCTTTTTCAAAGCCTTTCAGCTTCTTTTCTTCTTTCTCCAAATCTCTTTTCACCACATTCTTGCGGGCCATTACCCAAAAATCCCATAAGAAGGTTTCCACTCCCCTGTTTTGTGCACTGAAATCAGTAGCATTGCTGAATCCTGTTCCCAGATCCACCCACAGGTAAGTGGTAGACAAGCCATTTCCCTCCTCAAATTTCGCATAAAGCGTCAATGGAGTAGAGCCATTAATGAGGGTGACAACCACTTTTTCACTGACAAATTCTTTTGCCTTTTTGTTGTGGTTGACTTTGCCATATTCTTTTACGTATTCTTTCCACGTATCTTCGAGTAAGTCTTTGTCTGCCCCTTCAATTTCCACATAGTAGGCGTTTTGCGGGCCCAAACTCATGGTGGCTTTTTGCTGGTTGACTTTTTGCGCCATTACAGCTGAGCTGATTAAAAGAAGGACAAACAGCGTGTGATTTTTCATTTTTACAAGTTTTTAAAAAGTAAAGATACAAAATATAGGTCCAATGCCATTGGTAACCCTATTCAATATGACGAAAGAAGCAGCTTTTAGTAACAAAACCTATTCTACGTGGTTTAATAAGCACAGGTTCAACAATAGGTGAGGGCTTGTATAAAAAATCAACTATTTTTGAAGTGTAATTGACAAAGACCGAAATAAAATTTAATGAAATGAACACAGTTCTGAAAGAAGCTAAGCAACGTCTTGCCCAAAAAGGGTTCTTAGATATTGAGGTAGATCCCAATCTCGACCTCATAGCTGAAATTAAAAAACTCAAAGCGCAAAAAAATGCCATCATCCTGGCACACTACTACCAGGAATCTGAAATCCAGGATCTCGCAGATTACATAGGAGACAGCCTGGGATTGTCACAAACAGCGGCAGCTACCAATGCAGATATGATTGTATTTGCCGGCGTGCATTTTATGGCAGAGACCGCCAAAATGTTGAGTCCGCAAAAGAAGGTTGTTCTCCCCGATCTTAAGGCAGGATGTTCGCTGGCCGATTCGTGTCCGGCTCCCTTGTTTAAAAAATTCAAAGAAAAATACCCGGATCACGTAGTGGTAAGTTATATCAACTGCACGGCTGAACTAAAAACACTCACCGACATTTGCTGCACTTCGTCCAATGCCCTCGCTGTCATTGAAAGTATACCCAAAGATAAAGGCATCATCTTTGCACCTGATAAAAATTTGGGCGCCTGGCTGGTAAAAAAAACCGGCAGAGACATGGTTCTGTGGAATGGCGCCTGTATGGTACATGAAATTTTTTCTCACGAAAAAATTGTGAAATTGATGGAGCGCTACCCCGAAGCAAAATTTATCGCTCACCCCGAATGTGAGGCCCATATCTTAGAAAAAGCTGATTTCATAGGATCTACCAGCCAGCTATTGAAGTATACCAAAGAAAACGCAGCTTCCACCTTCATTGTGGCAACTGAATCGGGCATCCTCCACCAAATGGAATTGGCCTCACCTGCAAAAACATTTATTCCGGCACCTCCCAACAATACATGTGCATGCAACGACTGTCCGCACATGAAACGCAATACCCTTGAGAAGTTATACCTGGCCCTTAAATACGAATTGCCTGAAATCCAACTTGAAGATCGGGTAATCAAAGAAGGTCGCGCCTGTATTGACCGCATGTTGGAAATCAGCGAAAAAGCGGGATTTAAAGCTTAATGGGTACCTGGCTACGGTCATGGAAGCAATCACGCCTCTCATTGGCCATCATTGCTGTATATGCATTTTTGGGCATGTTCAATGCAATAATAGCCAATGACCAGCCACTTTTGGCCAAGACACAAAATTCGTGGGTCTTTCCGGCTTTTCAAGACTTATTATTTGATTGGGGGCTTGCCGATCATGAGGCTTTGACCAATCAGGAACAACCTTTTCAAACTGCCATTTACCCTCCCATCCGATACAAAGCAGGCACCCTGGATGCCCAATATGCTTCATTTTTGTCTCCGCTCCAGGGTATAGCGGGCGGCCACTATCTGGGTACCGACCAACTGGGCAGGGATGTAGCCGCTGGTGTGGTAAGGGGCTGCTACACCTCCTTTAGAATAGGTTTGCTTGCAACATTGCTTTGTGCCATTTTGGGCGTTTCCCTCGGGCTTTTTATGGGCTATTTTGGTAATAATGGAATTCAGGTCAATTTGTCGCAGTGCGTTTTTATTGGGGTCTGGTTGTTTTTTTCAATATATTTTATGGTTTATCCCCCTCATTTAGGGGGATGGTTGTTGCTGTTTGCTATTTTATTTTGGTTGGCAACCTTGATTGCCATCCTGATTCTGTTGCAAAGAGCAGGTAAAACCAACATTGGCTTCCCTTTAGATGCTCTGTTGAACAGAATAATAGCCCTTAGACGGTCAATTCCTACGCTCATTTTGCTTTTGGTCCTATTTCCACTATTTGCAAAACCAGAGGTCAACAATGTCATCCTGGTGATATTAATCCTTGGTTGGACCAGCTTTGCCCGTCATGCAAGGGCGGAGACCTTGAGTGTCAAAGAAAGAGATTACGTGACTGCAGCCCGGATCATGGGTTCTGGTCACCTGGCAATCTTATACAGGCACATCTTACCCAACATTCTTCCCACATTACTTTTGTTAGGGGCCATGAACTTTGCGGGCAATGTATTGCTGGAATCCACCCTTTCTTTTTTAGGTATGGGGCTTCCACCAGAAGAGGTAAGTTGGGGCTCGTTGCTGAGTGAGGGTCGAAAAAATCCCTATGCCTGGTGGTTGGTAGTCTTTCCGGGCTTTGTCTTGTTTGTTCTCGTATTTACCATCAACCAACTTACCTATCAATATTTGGAGAAAGATGCCTAATTTGTGCCACACTACCAATGGTTAAACTTTTAAACACAGCTGATTTACATTGACGCTTAAAAAACTTGCCGGAGAAACGGCGATTTATGGATTGAGTCATATTATGCCCAGGGTGCTCAACTTTCTGGTCATGACTGTTTACATGACTTACCGATTCAATAACCCGGCAGATTTCGGTATTTTTTCAGAACTCTACTCCTACGCCACCATCATTTTGTCGCTCATGGTGTTCAGAATGGATACAGCCTATTTCCGCTTTGCCAGCAGAGATGGCGAGGCCAAAGGAGGCATGGTGTACGAAACTACATTTGCCATCATGGCCATCATCTCTACTGTAATGGTTGTATTGATGTTGGCGGCAAGTCAAAGCATTGCAGCTTTTCTGGGTTACCCGCAAGATGCCCATTATGTACAATGGTTTGCCTGGATCCTTGCCCTGGATGCATATACTACGCTGGTTTATGCCAGATTTCGACTGGAGGGAAGACCGTTTCGATTTTTGATGTTTAGGGTTGCCAATGTACTCTTCACTGTATTTTTTGTACTTTTTTTTCTGGAGTTGCTGCCGCGTTTGTGGCCTTCAATGATGAAGGCCGTTGGCCAATGGACCGGCATCAACAAAGAACTGGACTATGTGTTTTTGAGCAACCTTCTGGCCAGTCTTCTCGTTTTTCTGGCCATGGTTCCCGAGATGTTGAAGATGAGACTTGCAGTTAACCGGGGTCTGGTCAAAGATATTCTGAAGTATTCGTGGCCACTTGTCATCATCATAGTGGCAGGCAACATCAATCAAAACATTGCTGTGCCTCTGCAGCAGTTTTTGTTGGAGGGCAGCATTGAAAGCAAAAAAGCCATCAGTGGCATTTACAGTGCCGGTGCAAAGCTGGCCATCTTGCTCAGCTTGTTTACCACAGCCTTTAACTACGCTGCTGAACCGTTTTTTTTCAACCAGGCAGCCAAAGATAAAAAATACGAAATCAATGGTGTCATTGCCAAGGCTTTTACCATTTTTTCGGCGCTGGTCATCCTGGGCACCTACTTTTATATTGACCTTGTTTTGCTGATGATAGGGCAAAATTACAGGGGTGGGGTGGCCGTGGTGCCCGTGCTTTTGTATTCTTACCTTTTTTTGGGCCTGTACTATAATTTTTCAATCTGGTACAAGCTGGCAGATAAGACCCTGTATGGTGCATACATTGCCATGGGAGGAGTTGTAGTGACCCTCATAGCCAGTTGGATTCTGGTGCCTGCTACCGGCATGATGGGTTCTGCCTGGGCATCATTGGCATGTTTTGTGTACATGGCAGTGAGTGGCTATTGGCAGGGCCAGCGACACTTTCCCATTGCTTATCCAACAAAAGATTTGATAAAGTATGCTTTGATGACTGCCTTATTCCTCATCATGGCTTGGGAAGTGAGAAATTGGGTGTCTGATATCTGGATACGCATGACAATCAACACCGTTTTTTTGGCTGGATTTATAGGGTATATCCTTATCTTTGAGAAAGCATTTATCCGACAATACATTTATAAAGCAAAAGTTTAAAGTTGTGAAATATACCATCAACGATCAATTGGAAATTCCTGCAGAAGAATTGCTTGCAGGCACGATCATCCACAAACAAGGTGATGAGTACAGGTTTTTGTACAATGAAAAATTGTACGATATAAGGGTCATGGACTATGATGCTGAACACAAGACCTATCAGGTCAAAGTCAATGGCTATCGATTGAAGATCCAGCGTTCAGATAAGATCGATCAATTGATTCAAAAACTGGGCTTCAACCAACCACCCAAAGTTGCCCTCAAACAAGTACTCGCTCCTATGCCGGGACTGGTAAAAGAAGTATACATCAAAGTAGGCGATGAGGTACATACAGGAGACAACCTGTTTATACTTGAGGCCATGAAAATGGAAAACATCATCAAGGCAGCAGGCGATGGTGTCATTACTTCCATTGCTGTCAAGCAAGGCGACAAAGTGGAGAAAAACGGATTATTAGCCAAATTGTAATAATTATATGAACAAGATATTATTTGCCCTGATCGCTGTGATCATGATGGGCCTCACATCATGTGAAAACACAGAAAAAAAAGAAGTGCAGACCCTTTTTCAATCCGTAATGGAAGTACACGATGGGGTTATGCCCAAAATGGATGCCATTCACGAAGCCAGAAAGGCGCTGAAGGACAAAATGAACACACCGGATTCAACTGAGGTTTCGGCCTTGCTTGAAAAGTTGAGTAGTGCAGATGAAGCCATGATGGTGTGGATGGAAGAGTTTAATTCTTCTTTTGAAACCATGCCCATTCAGGAACAAAAAAAATACCTGGAATCAGAAATGCAACGCATTACCAAAGTCAAAGATTTGATGTTGGGTGCAATTGATGAATCACAAAAATGGATCAACGCTCATGAAAACACTGTCGCTAAGTAAGTTCTTTTTAGGGTGTGCTTTGCTTGCCTCTTCTTGCAAACCGGCACACGATTCAAAATTGCCTGTGTTGGGCAATCCGGTTACTGAGCAGGGAGTCACCAGGGAGCACACCATCAGGCCTTTTCAATACCTGAGTCAGGATAGCACCGTTGTGACCAACGACAGCCTTGCCAATGGTATTTACATTGCTGATTTTTTCTTCACCAGCTGCCCTTCGATTTGCCCCAGAGTAATGAAACAAATGCTTCGACTCCACGATGAATTTAAAAATGTAAAAGGGGTTAAGCTGGTTTCTTTTACCCTTGATCCCAAAAGGGATACCGTAGGCAAGTTGTCAATGTATGCCGAAAATTTGGGCGTAAGCCCCAACAAGTGGTTGTTTTTAACCGGAGATAAAGATTTTACCCTCGACCTGGCAGACGATTTTTTTGTTGCCGCCCTTGAAGACCCTTCGGCTCCCGGTGGTTTTGATCACAGTGGCAAGATCATTTTGGTTGATAAAAAAGGCAGGGTAAGGTCATTTTGTGAAGGCACCGACGCCACTACCATTCCCGATTTTATTAAAGATGTTTACACTCTGCTGGATGAAGATAAAAAGTAAGCTATTACTTTTTGCCTTGGGCCTGCTCAGCATTTCTTCATGTGATGATACTTATAGTCAGGGCCAAAGAATATACACGGCGTTGTGCGCCAATTGTCATATGGACGATGGCAGTGGACTCAACCAACTCATACCACGCCTCAAAGGCAGTTTGTATCTCACCGGCCAAAAGCAGGGTCTCGTATGTGTCATTCGCCAGGGTTTTCGGGCCGATAGCTTGGGCCTTACTTTAAAATACATGCCAGCCCATCCAAAGATGACCGATGTGGAAATGACCAATCTGGTTAACTATTTAAGTAGGAGTTTTGGAAACTCTAAATATTTTAAACTTGAAGATATCAGAAATATTAATTGTATTAATTAGAAAATATTAATTTTATGGGGTTAGAGTTATTGCCAGCAGATATATTGAAATTGTATGAAGTTCATGAATGGAAACATGCCAGTGCAATTTTAGCTTCAGATTTTCCAGAGGAGTATGCCGATATAATTGGACTACTGCAACAGTTTAGATTAAATAAAACTGATATTTTATCACCTGGTGGAAGAAAAAGTAATATAAGTAGTAAAATTGATGGGTTTTTATATAAGAGAGGGTGGAAAGAAAAAAAATTTGATACTAAAATTTTAGTAGATAGCCTTTATTCTGAAAGCCCAACTCATAAAATTGATTGTTATAAAAATAGAGTAGCTCTTGAAATTGAATGGAACAATAAAGATCCCTTTTTTGATAGAGATTTAAACAATTTTAGATTGTTATTTGATCTTAGGGTAATTAGTGTAGGTATAATAATAACAAGATCAGATGAATTACAACAAATATTTGATAAATTAAATAAAGGTGATTCTTATGGGGCTTCAACAACTCATATGAGTAAATTGTTGCCTAGAATAAATGGTGGAGGTGGGGCTGGGTGCCCTATTCTTGTTTTCGGAATAACTAAAAAACTGTATGATGAGAATGCTTAATTTATATGATTTTAAATCAACCGTTGCGAAAGATTTTGTTAATTCTATAAAAGACAAAAGTTATAAAACAATTCTAGCTGATCCCCCTTGGAGGTTTCAAAATCGAACAGGCAAAATGGCTCCTGAACACAAGCGCCTTAACAGGTATCCTACGCTTGATCTAAGTGAAATTAAAGAAATACCTGTCCATTTGGTAGCAGCAAAAAATGCACATTTATATTTATGGGTTCCAAATGCTTTACTTAAAGAAGGACTAGAAGTTATGGAAGCTTGGGGCTTTGAATATAAAACTAATATAATTTGGCATAAAATAAGAAAAGATGGCGGGCCAGATGGAAGAGGAGTTGGATTCTATTTTCGAAATACAACTGAAATTGTTCTATTTGGAACAAGAGGCAGCTTAAGAACATTAGATCCGGGAAGAAGTCAGGTTAACATTTTAAAGACCAGAAAGCAAGAGCATTCTAGGAAACCTGATGAAATGTATGATTTAATAGAACGATGTAGTTCTGGACCATATTTAGAATTGTTTGCTAGAGGTGCCAGACCTAATTGGGATGTATTTGGTAACCAAGCTGATGAATCATATGCCCCAGATTGGGAAACTTATCAATTCAATAGCAAGTCTGCTAAATAAAAAAGCTGCCCCCGGGGAACGGAGGCAGCAAAAAAGAGTTTTGGTTATTACGTCTTATCGAGGATTCGACGTAAGCAATTGTTACTTGAGGCCGATCATCACTTTGGTAGCTGCGTAGTCACCACTTTCAATTTGGTAATACATTACACCACTATAATCCAGGGCAGACATGTTGACTGTGAAAGTGTTGAGACCTTTTTGTCCCGCTTTACTTTCTTTCATCAATTGTCGGCCAGTGACGTCAAAGACTGTCAATACCGCTTCCTGAGATTGGGGAAGATAGAAGCTAATGGTAGTTACATCTTTGAATGGGTTTGGCTCGTTTTGATAAATTTCAAATCCATCTGGAGTGTCTTTTGCCAATTGTCTGAAAACTAGCTGTACGCTTTGTCCTTCCAGTTCTTCACCGGTATAAGCTATGCCTTCCATGGCTTGTTCATTGACAAAAAGCATGTCAGAAATTTTACCTGACCTAAGGGCTGTTACATCGAGGGTGATCAATTGAGCATTGCTCACACCATCGGCTGCATTCCAGCTCACAAGGGTAGTGCCATTGGTTTTGCCATAGTAAAACTCATCCGCACTTACCATATCAAACAATACCTCATTGATGGTCAAGCCCTCGGCCTGGATGGCCATCTGGAGTGCTTTGATGTTAAAGTCTTTTACAGGTATGTGTAATTGGTAAGTATTTCCTTTTACTACATCCATTTCTTCAACCATCAGATTGAGCTGTTTACCGCTTCTGTTTTCTGCAGGTGTTGCAGAAGCATTGGCTATGGCATTGTTGTTGACATCTCCGATTTTGATACCTTTGAAATCCTGACCGCTGACGGGTTTATCCAATTGATTAACTTCAACGCTCTCATCCAATGGCCATGGGCTCAGTGGGTTGGCAATTGGTGCTTTGGCATCCAGGAACCTCCAGCTTTGGTTGTTGATGAAGTTGGGCAGTATACCCAAAATTACTTTTCTCAACTCCACAAGGTCGGCCGCTGAAATTTTAGTGTCTCCGTTTACGTCTGCAGCGATGATGTTTTCTGCTGTGGTAAACTTGTTGGCACCCAGGATGTGACGTTGGATCAACACAAGGTCAAGCGTACTCAAACCGTTGAGCGGATCGTCATTTTTGCTCGCTGAAATTTTATAGTCGATGTACATTGGATTGTTGGGGAACATATAATTGCCCGTGCCATCTGTCTTCAATGTTTTGGCGATGGTGTTGGAAGCTCCGCTCAGACTAATCACTGCCTGGTTGATACCCTGATCCACAAATTTAAGGTTACCCGAAATAGGTGCAGATAAGCTTCCTCCGCAAGCTCCCTGGTTGTCGAGCAAGCTCAGTGTTACGTGGCAATAATCGAAATTGAATTTTTCGTCCCAAACCGTCATCTCTACTTCTGCCTGAGGCAGGTCATCACAATTGAAAATCTTTGATGAACTCTTGGAAGCAGGTACCCACCTCTGTGCGTCGCCGGCGTTGAATTCTGCTACAGTAGCATTTTCTCCTTTGCCTTTGAAGTAATGTTCTACATTGATTTTAGACAAAACAGGGTGTGCCTGATCAAATGTAAACAACAGGTTTCTGGATTGTGTACAGTTGTCGAAACTTCCCTTGTCGAAATCTCTGGCCCATAACTCTACCTGGCCATTGACCATGAGGGCAGAACTTAAACTCAAACAGTATGGAGTAGGTTTCTTTTTATCAACCACCATGAAAGTAGAACTGCAAGCGGTAAGGTTACCACAGCCATCACTTACTTTCCACTGGATCTTATGATTGCTCATACTTCCTGTGATGTCTTCAGGGATGGTAATGGATACCTGTTGTCCTGATGAAGTAGGTGACAAATACTTGTCTTTAATGCCATTGGCATTGCTATCGTTGTTGAATGAATTGTCGGTTGGTGACAAATAACTTGAGTATTCGTAATCGGTTATACCATCTCCCCAGAGATCCACCAATACGATCCACTTCAGCCATTTGCTGGCACAGTCTCCGTTGTCATCGGCTACATTGGTGAGCACAAGGTTTTTCAATTCACACTTGTTGCCATCATTGTCAGCGTCTGCGTTGTCGTTTACTTCAAACATTTCGTCTTTACAGGTCAATACCGGTGCTTCGTCGTCCAAAACTTTGATCACCTGGGTGCATGTCCAGATACCCCCGGTTTGCGGGTTGTTGGGCTGGTAGGTACACCAATCGATGATGGTAAACTTGTTTAATATTTTCATGCAAGCACCATCTTCTACGTAAAAGGTGTCGCTCTGCAGTGAATGTCCAAGCAAATTACATGCGCCGCCCGTATAGACTGGCTTGGGTTCAGCAGGTAAGTTTTTACAATCTGTAGTAATGTCTGGCGGACATGTTACATATACTGTAGCCGGAGGCGTTGGTTTTACATAGATGCTCTGGAAACAATAGATTTCCGGATGTCCTTTTACCCACCATTTTCTGCGTACTGATCCGGATCCACAGCTGGTAAGGTTTGTATTGTCTGAATATTCTACTTCCCCTGCTGCGCAAGTATAAAAGGAGGTAGCCCTGCCTGTGATATCGAGGTTTTTATAATCCTGATCACACTCCAGCGTAATGTCTTTCGGACAGTACAAGGTAGGTGCAAGCTTGTCTTCAACCCTTACATATGACCAGGTTTCATTGTAGTTGTCGCCGGCAGAACCAAAAACACCATTCATGTCTCCGTCATCCCATACACGCAACCATACTTTTACATTTCCGAATGGTACTCCGTTTTCTACACCGGTAAGATCGGCACAACAGAATTTTACAAAAGCACCATTGTCTGGATCATAATCGTCGTGATTGGGATCTGAAGACCCGTCGTGTGAATGCCCATCGGCATTGTAGGTATCGTTTCCTTTGAATCCACAAACGTCTTCATCTCTTCTCAATTCCAGTTTTACACCGGTACAACCATCGTGTGAACCATTGTCAATGCTGGCTGCATAGATTTTTGCTATTCCTTTCCCATCACCTCCATTGGTCAATGACACCACAACAAATTCTTTGCTGATGGCCACAGGTGATGTAAGGTCCCTCACAGATACGGTAATGGTATCTATGCCGGTATTGTCGCAGCAGTCAACGGCTTTGTAATAAAATTTATGATCTCCTTTGGGTACATTGAGTGCCAGCCAGCTTTTACTAGCCTGATGGTAAATGATCTGAGTACCAAGAGGTCCGCCCTCTACTCTGTAATCAACTGTAGATGAGCAGTTGTCGTGCAAGGTCACTGGATCTGGAAATGATACATTGGCTGTACAACCCCATGGGTCGGTACTTACCGTGAGATCATTGGCTATTACGGTAGGAGGCTTATTGTCTGTAGCTTTGATGATTTGTACAAAGTTGACGGTTTCTCCCGAACACCAATCCAATACGGTCCATGTTCTGATTACTTTACGACTATCAAGACAAGTTTGTCCGCAAGCAAGAATTTCTGCATCCGTTTTGGCAGCAGCCAGATTGCATGGTCCATCATTGGAAATGATAGCACCGTGTACTGTAGGCCAGGCATAAGTTCTTGCCACGGCTTCTCCCAGTGTAGGTTTCAAATAATTGATAATGTCCTGCATTCCGGTTTTAGCCCCACAAGTCAATTGAACCAGTGGTGCAGGTGGTGTTACATCTGCAAGTGTAACAGGTGCTAAATAGAAATAAGACACACAAGGTGGTGATGTATTTCCATAAATGTCTTTGTACACATAAGTACGCTGCAATACCTTACCCTGACATCCGTTGTCAATCAGTTTTTCGGTTTCAATAATTGTGTAACTTGAGCAGTTTTCATGTACCTCTGGTGTAGGTACAAATACAGTGCCTTTCTGAATGCCTTCCAGGTCGCTGCACAGGAAGTGACAATCAGGGTCATCATTGCCCAATGCACATGGACAATTTTCTACAATGGGAGGAAGTTTGTCCTCCACGGTAATGTTACCCCAACAGCTATTGCCATTGGTGGTGTTGGTCACGGTCACCGTATGAAAACCCGGACGGGTCACAATGGTACCGATAACATTGGAGATCTTTACCGTGAATACACTCCAGGGCTGACTGTACGTGCCCTCAAGGATCATGTCTGGTGTGATCTCTGCTTCACAATCGGCATCCAGTGATACCTGAACCAGGTCATTACACGCGATGGCGCCGTTTTGTTGGGAATAGCCTATAAGGCTGTAGAAAAGGAGAAATGTGAGTATAATCGGCTTGGGATACCGCCACACAATTCTACCAAAGGAAAATTGAGTTAATTTTTCCATGGTTAAAAGTTTTGGTTATTAAAAAAAGTTAATAGCCAGCACACCATGTGCTGCGTTCAGAATTAAGAAGGGAAATATTTAAGCAGATTATGCTGCAAATATAGAGCGGTTCAAAGCGTAGTGTAAAATTTTATTGTGGGTAATTTTTGAATTTTTTTTTTACTGATAAATAAAATTAATGATATGACCTTGTTTTTAATGCATCTCATGTTAAGCTCGTCAAAGCGTTTTTACTGGACAGGAGTCATGATTTTGTGATTATGCCGATTAAAGTCTACCCCTTTTTTTGATAGATTTTGAAATTTGACGCGTCCACCTGTTTGCATTATGATTTTTGGAAACTGATTTTATACAAGATTTTCATGCAGCAATTCCTGTATTCTGTCTAGTGCTTCGTCCAGTTGAGAAATGGGGGCAAGAAATACCAATCTGAAATGATGATCATCATGGTGATTAAAACCTTTGCCCGGCACCAACAAAACATTTTTCTTCACAAGCAATTGTAATACAAAATCCTGGTCATTTATAAATCGGAATACTTTCTTGTCTACAGATGGAAATACATACATAGCTCCTCCCGGAACAGCACAAGATAAACCTTGCATTGAATTGAGGCGCTCAACTACCATATTTTTCTGTTCAAAAA
Source organism: uncultured Bacteroidota bacterium (assembly GCA_937870795.1). GTDB lineage: Bacteria > Bacteroidota > Bacteroidia > Chitinophagales > Saprospiraceae > JADKBO01. The sequence continues at coordinate 35,293 of CALMWS010000040.1, forward strand.
GTCGTCCTCCAGGTCTTACCGCATTTCTAATCTGTTCAAAGTTTTGCAAAGCAACCGGTATTGCCGCCTGGGCAAGGGCATTGCTGCACAACCTCATGGATGCAAGTAACTGAAGTCCATCCATAAAATCCGACGCCTCTTTTTTAAGCCCGCTCATGATTAACCAACCTGCGCGATACCCGGCAGCGAAGTGGTTTTTGGATATGCCGCCATAAGTGAGAAAAAGGGTTTGTGTGCCCAGGCTTGCACAAGACACATGTTTCCTTTCGTCAAACAAAACATGATCATAAATTTCATCGCTGCACAACACCAGCTTAAACTCTTCTGCAATAGCCACCAGTTGATTCAGGCAATCCAACGAATAAACAGCACCCGTTGGATTGTTTGGGTTGATGACCACCAATGCTTTGGTACGCGTATTTATCTTTTTTCTTATTTGATCCAGGTCTGGTTGCCATCCATTTTCTTCAATACATGGATAATGCACAGCTACGCCACCTGCCAGATTGATAGCTGCTGTCCAGAGTGGATAATCTGGTGCAGGTACCAGCACTTCGTCACCGGGGTTGAGCAGGGCCTGCATCGACATAAGAATGAGTTCACTTACACCATTGCCTATAACCACATGGTTAAGATCGGCATCCCAAATGCCCATTTGGTTGGCATATTGAACTATGGCTTCACGGGCATTTTTATTTCCCAACTGGTGGGTATAACCGCCAGATCTGGTTATGGCTTTTGCCAATTCTTCTCTTAATTCCACTGGAACTTCCAGGCCAAATGCAGCTGGGTTGCCTATATTAAGTGGGATGATTTCATGGCCGGCCGCCTCCATTTCCAGGGCTTTGAGGTAAATAGGACCACGAATGTCATAATGTACAAGTTCCAGTCTTTGGCTGCTTTGCCAGTGCATAGGCTTCATTTGGTGCAAATATCCGAAAATGGCCAACAATAAGCCACATCCCACTTAGAAAATGGATGTATTCGCAATTGAAAAATTAATATCTTTACCTTCCCTAATCAAAACACCACATTTATGACCGACATAGAAATTGCAAGGCAAATCAAGCTTAAGCACATCAATGATATTGCCAGCCAGCTGGGCATCGACGCTGAAAAGTTGTTCCATTACGGTAAATACAAGGCTAAACTGCCCATCGACCTGATCGATGAAGAAAAAATTAAAAAAGCAAACCTTGTCTTGGTCACTGCCATGTCGCCCACCCCCGCAGGTGAGGGCAAGACAACGGTAAGCATCGGCCTTTCCCAGGGCCTGAATCGCATAGGAAAAAAGACCTGTGTGGTGCTGAGAGAGCCTTCGTTGGGACCCGTATTTGGCATCAAAGGTGGAGCTACCGGAGGTGGATATTCCCAGGTTTTGCCTATGGAAGATATCAACCTACACTTTACAGGCGACATCCATGCCGTAGAAAGGGCACACAACCTGCTGGCAGCTTTGATAGACAACAATCTTCAAAGCAAAAAACGTTCACTCAATCTCGACCCACGACAGATTTATTTTAAGCGGGTGATGGATATGAATGACCGGTCACTGCGTAAGATTGTTGTAGGCATGGGCGGCACAGGCAATGGTATACCCCGCGAGACGGGATTTGATATTACGGTTGCTTCAGAAGTGATGGCCATCCTTTGCCTGTCCAATAGCATCAAAGACCTGAAACAACGATTGGGCAATATCTTTGTGGGCTATACCATGGACCAGCAGCCGGTTTATGCCCGGGATCTCAAAGCCCAGGGAGCCATGGCAGCCTTGCTGAAAGATGCATTGCAACCCAATCTGGTGCAAACGCTCGAAGGGTATCCGGCCATCATCCATGGCGGTCCATTTGCCAATATTGCGCAGGGTACCAATACCGTTATTGCAACAAAGACTGGTCTGTCGCTTGCTGATTGGGTAGTTACTGAAGCCGGTTTCGGTTCTGATCTTGGAGCTGAAAAATTTATGGACATCAAATGCCAAAGCTCAGGGCTGGCACCAAAAGTAATTGTTCTGGTGGCCACAATCAGGGCCATCAAATACCACGGAGGTTGCGATCTAAAGGACATCAAGGAAGAAAACCTTGCGGCCCTAGAAAAGGGCTTTGTCAACCTGGAAAAACACATTGAAAACGCTTCTCTCTACGGACTGCCAGCTGTGGTTGCCATCAACCAGTTTGCTACCGATACTGAAGCGGAACTAGCCTTATTGCAAAAATTATGCGCTGCCAAGGGCGCCAATGCCTGTGTGGCCAATGTATGGGGTAAAGGGGGAGAAGGTGCCGAAAATCTAGCCAGGGTAGTGGTAGAAACGGTTGAAAAGGCGGGTGGTCAATTTAAACCACTTTACAGCTGGACACAGCCAATGAAAGAAAAAATAGAGACCATTGCAACAAAGGTTTATGGTGCTGCCAAGGTTGAATATTCTCCCCAGGCACAATTGCAACTCAGAAGGATATCTAAGCTGGGCCTGGATGGTGCTGCGGTTTGTATTGCCAAGACCCAAAAATCATTGTCAGACAATCCGGATGTCATTGGCAGACCCAATGGTTTTACCATATCCGTAAGGGACATTGAAATTGCTGCAGGTGCCAATTTTGTGGTGCCCATTACAGGTGAAATGATGCGCATGCCGGGTTTACCCGAAGTACCATCATCTGAGGCCATTGACATTGATGATGAAGGCAATATTTCAGGCTTGTTTTAAGGTTTAAACTGAGGTACATGCAGCACCTCGGCTACATCCAGGAGTAAATCCGGAAATTGGCGGGGGCTGATAATGTCACCAGGCAGGAAGGAATTGATGCGTTGGTATTTTCCATCTTCATGGACAAAACATTCGATGAGTTTTTCTTCGGGCATGACGATCCAGTATTCACCTACACCACATTCCTCATAGACGCTGTACTTATCCTGTAAGTCTTTTTTACGGGTATGGGGAGAAAGGATTTCTATAATCCAGTCTGGTGACCCAAATACACCGGTGTCTTCTATAAGCCACGTATTACAAATGACGCATATATCAGGCTGCACTACTGTATTGGATTTTTCCCTCTTTCTATTCTCTACCGGAAGGATGATATCAGTAGGAGCCATAAACACCTGGCAGGGCTTATGGACAAAATAATTGGCAATCAACCGATAAAGATTGCCTTCAATAACCTGATGGCTTGGCCGGGGAGCGGGGCTCATTCTAAATAGTTTGCCCCGGATCAATTCTACCATTTCCTCAAATTCAAATTTAAGGTAGTCTTCGTAGGTGTAATAACCACTGTAATATGCTTCCAGTGGGTCATGGACTTCGGTGTCCAGGTCTTTTTGAGTAGGGTATTCCATCAACGTTTTAATTTGCAAAGATACTGGGATTTTGAACTACTAATCAAGTCCAATGCCTGGATGATAAAACATACAGCTTGTATAAAAACAATTAAAATTTTGAATTATCCTAAAAATCGAAAGAAGATTTTACCATAGCCTTGGAACCATTTGCTGCACCAAATTATTAATAATAAGATATTCATTTACAAAATTTTATTATATTTGTAATAATAGCTTTAATTAAGAAATGCCTACCGGTCAGGTCATAAATGAAACAGAATTAGCAGAGGTAAGGAAAGCCTTTGATCACCTCATGCAGAGCATGAAGTCGAAAATCAACGACGAAGATCCTGCCAATCTGGAAAAGGCGTACGCAATGGCCGTTGAAGCCCACAAATACCAGCGCAGAAAGACAGGTGAACCCTATATTTTTCACCCCATAGAAGTTGCCAGAATTTGTTTTGAAGAGATCGGTCTGGGACCTACTGCTGTCATTTGTGCTTTGTTGCACGATGTGGTAGAAGATACCGACATGACACTTGAGGATATACGTCTGGCTTTTGGCGATAAGATATCATCCATTGTAGATGGCCTCACCAAATTGGACGGTAGCTACAACGACACCGAGAGTCCGCAGGCAGAAAACTTTAAAAAAGTATTGAGTACACTGGTGCTGGATGTAAGGGTGGTGCTCATCAAAATGGCAGACCGACTTCATAACTTGCGTACCATACATGGCCAACCCATCCATAAGCAGTTGAAAATAGCGGCAGAAACAAGTTATATTTATGTGCCTCTCGCTCACCGTTTGGGGCTTTACAAGGTGAAAACAGAATTTCAGGACATCTGTCTGCGGATTTCAGAGCCAGAGGTATACAATGAGATTCAGCGCAAACTGGAACATTCACAGGCAGACAGGAACAAATACATCAATGAGTTCATTGACCCGCTCAAGCACGGACTCGAAGAGCTTGAAGTAAAATACCGTGTGACAGGCAGGCCCAAGGCTATTTCTTCCATCTACGAAAAGATCAAAAAGAAGGGAGTAGAATTTGAGGAAATCTATGACTTGTTTGCTGTGAGAATCATTGTAGATGTACCCGTTAATAAAGAAAAAAGTACGTGCTGGCAGGTGTATTCTGTTATTACAGACGTTTATAAGCCCATACCCGAAAGATTAAAAGACTGGGTGACCACACCCAAAAGCAATGGTTACGAATCGCTGCACACTACTGTCATTGGTCCCAAAGGAAGATTTGTAGAAGTTCAGATCCGTTCCGAACGAATGGATGAAATTGCAGAGAAGGGATTTGCTGCGCACTGGAAGTACAAAGGAGTAAAATCGCAGGAAAGCGTTTATGATTCATGGCTCGACAATGTAAGGGATATTCTGGATACACAGCATTCCAATGCCCTTGAGTTTCTCAATGATTTTAAGACCAACCTCTTCAGCGAAGAAGTTTATGTGTTTACACCCAAAGGGGATATGAAGATCCTGCCTATGGGTGCAACCGCCCTTGATTTTGCCTTCGACATCCACACCGAGTTGGGATATAGGGCTACTGCCATTAAGGTCAACAACAAGCTGGTGCCTATGGGTTATAAACTCAACAATGGTGACCAGATCCAAATTACCACCAGCAAAAATCAAAAGCCAACCGAAGAATGGCTCAAGATGGTGGTAACCGGCAAGGCACGAAGCAAAATCAGATCCTCTATGAAAGAGGAAATGAAAAAGAGGGGCGAATATGGCAAAGAAGCTTTAGAAAGAAAGTTGAAAAACATGAAAATCGATTTTGAAGAAAATGTCGATTTTCTTGTCAAACAATATGGCTTTAAAAGCAGGGCCGACTTTTATTATGCCATAGCCGAGGAAAATCTCAAACTTTCAGACATGAAAGATTTTTCTGTGGAAAATGGCAAATTGGTTTTACAGAAAGAAGACATTCCGGAAGAAGTAGGTCGGGCTCCCGAAGAAATCAAACGCCCAAGGAGGGTGGCACTCAATAAGTCCAAAATTTTGGTCAATGGGGAGTCAGGTGACTTGTATGATTTTTCATTTGCCAACTGCTGCAACCCTGTTCCTGGCGACGAAATTTTTGGTTACACCACCTCTACCCAAAAGATGAAAATTCACAGGACCAATTGTCCCAATGCCACACATTTGCTGGCCAATTACGGATACAGGGTATTAAAAGTGGAATGGGATGACAATAAGGATGAAAATTTTGTGGCAGATTTGCGCATAACAGGTGTTGATAGTGGGGTAGGTGTGATTCAAAAACTCACCAACCTGATATCCAATGAACTGTCGCTCAACATGAGGGCCATCAGCATCCAGGGCAATGAAGGTTATTTTGAAGGTAAAATAAGCATCTTTGTAGCCAACAAAGATCAGCTCAACATCGCCATGCGAAGCATAAAACAATTGGAAGGTATTTCTACAGTAGAAAGGGTTGAACCCGTGAAAAAGACTTAATAAACATGGAAGTAAGTGTCAACAAAACAGATAACCTGATTCAGGAGGTAAAACAAATTTTTACAGCCTATCTGGAAACCCACGAACTCAGGAAAACACCGGAGCGATACGCCATCCTGGAAGAAATATACCGCAGGAATGACCACTTTGATGCAGAAGCTCTTTTTATCCATATGAAAAACCAGAATTACAGGGTAAGCCGGGCTACGGTTTACAATACCCTTGAATTACTCGTTTCCTGTGACCTGGTTACCCGCCACCAATTTGGTAAAAACTTTGCTCAATATGAAAAGTCCTATGGATTCAGGCAGCACGACCACATGATTTGTGTGGATTGTGGCAAAGTGCTTGAATTTTGCGATCCCCGGATCCAGCAAATTAAAAACATGATGGGAGATCTGCTGGAATTTTCTGTAACCCACCATGCCCTCAACCTTTATGGAAAATGCCAGAAAAAGGAATGTCCGGGCAAGGAAAACAGTCCGCATACCTATGCCTGATCTGGTAAAACAAATTGTTTCCCTCTTTGAGCAAAATGCCAATGCAGAAAATGCAGCCGCTATGGCTGCCTATATGAAAAACAACTTTCCGTTCTGGGGCATTAAGACCGATTTGAGGCGTTCATTGGTGGCCCCTTATGTACCATTGTTTAAGGCAATGAAACCCGATGAACAGCAAAGAATCATAACCGAATTCTGGAAAAAACCACAGCGAGAATGTCATCAGGCAGCTTTGGATTTATCTTCCAAAATTGTAAAAAAAACAGACCTCAGCTGGCTGCCCTTCTGGGAAGACAAATTGATGCGTAATGCATGGTGGGACAGTGTAGACTATATTGCCCCTTCACTCATCGGTCCGTTGCTCATAGACAAGCCTGCTTTACAGGAAAAATATGCCTGGCAATGGATGGAGACCGGTTACCTTTGGAAACAAAGATCCGCCCTTATTTTCCAGATTAAATACCGTACCAAAACCAATGCACAGCTGCTCTTCGATCTGATATTAAGCTGCGCATCGTCCAAAGAATTTTTCCTGCGCAAAGGTTCCGGCTGGGCTTTGAGGGAATATGGTAAGTATGCGCCACTGGAGGTATCCCAGTTTGTCAATGAGCACAAGGATGTGCTCTCGGGCCTGACCGTGAGGGAGGCAGTAAGAAACTTATGAGCCAGGTATACCCCAGCGCTAAAGAAACATGAAAAAATTATCTTATATATTTAATTATCCCGAAATTCGCACCACTTATGAGAGAACCAAGTTTTTCATACCTCAATGAACTCAACGAAATTCAGCGCAATGCGGTGACCAACATCGATGGGCCGGTCATGGTTATTGCCGGACCCGGTTCAGGTAAAACCAGGGTGCTCACCTATAGAATAGCACACATGATCCGTATGGGGGTGGCTCCGGGCCATATTCTGGCTCTTACCTTTACCAATAAGGCGGCCAGAGAAATGAAGCACCGCATCGAAAGCGTAGTGGGACAAGAAGCCAATAGGGTATGGGCAGGTACCTTTCACTCGCTATTTGCCAGAATATTGAGAACAGAGGCCCACAGACTGGGCTTTCCCAATGATTTTACCATCTACGATACCGATGATACCAAAAGTGTGATTGACGAAATCATCAAATCGCTCAACCTCGATAAAAAAGTGTATGTAGCGGGGCAGGTGCGTTCGCGGATATCTTCTGCCAAGAGTAATCTCATTACCCCAAAGGCCTATGCTGCGAATGAAGACCTCATGGCCATGGATCGCATGAACCGTCGCCCTTTGATTTATCAGATTTATGAAAAATATGTAGCCAAATGCCAAAAAGCCGGGGCTATGGATTTTGACGATTTGTTATTGCAAATGTTTAAGCTGTTGTATCAAAACCCCGATGGCGTGCGGGATAAGTACCAACGGCAATTTCGATACATAATGGTAGATGAGTTCCAGGATACCAATTATCTGCAGTATGAAATTCTCAAACTGCTGAGCTTGTACGAAGGAAGTCCGAGAAACATCTGCATTGTAGGAGATGACGCTCAGAGTATTTATTCTTTTCGGGGGGCAACCATCGAAAACATCCTGCAGTATGAACATGACTTTAAAGACGTAAAGACTTTTAAGCTTGAACAGAATTACAGGTCAACTTCCTTTATAGTCAATGCTGCCAATGATGTAATTTCTTACAACTCCAAACAGATTCAGAAAAAAATCTGGACCAACCGGGAGGAAGGGCCCAAGATCAAGATCATCAAATCGATGACAGAGACCGAAGAGGGCAAGCGGGTGGCAGATACCATCATTGAGCAAAAAAACCGGTACAATCTGGCCAATAAAGACATAGCCATCCTTTACCGAACCAATGGTCAGTCGAGGATTTTTGAAGAAGCATTAAGGAGGTACAACCTCAATTACAGAATCTATGGGGGATTGTCGTTTTATCAACGAAAAGAAGTAAAGGACCTCATTGCTTACATGCGATTGACCGTAAACGACAAGGACGATGAGGCGTTGAAGAGGGTCATCAACTATCCCAGAAGGGGTATTGGAGATGCCACGATTGACGGCATCATGCAGATTGCCAACGACAACGACATGAGTATGTGGGATGTGATTGGCCGGATTGAATTCAACGCCAGAGCCAAAAAAAGCATCGGCGAATTTGTGACTCTCATCCAGGCATTTAAGGCCTATGCGCAATCACACGATGCCTACCAGACAGCTTTGTACATTGCCAAACATTCGGGTATTGTTGACCAGTTTAAAGCGGAAGGAACTCCTGAAGCTGAGGCGCGCATGGAAAACATTACTTCCTTACTGGATGGCATCCAGGAGTTTGTAGAAGACGACGAGCTGAGTGTCAATGAAGAAATATCTACGGATAAATCGATGGCACAATTTTTACAAAGCATTTCACTGATGACCGACGCCGATGAAGACAAAGGCGAGGTAGACACCATTACCCTAATGTCGGTGCACGCTGCCAAAGGACTTGAATTCAAATCGGTCTTTGTAACGGGGCTTGAAGAAAACCTTTTCCCTAGCTATCAATCATTGTCTACCCCGGATCAGATCGACGAAGAACGCAGGTTGTTTTATGTGGCCATCACGAGAGCAGAGATTTATCTGGTGCTGACCTATGCCAATAGCCGGTATCAATTTGGACAGATGCGATTCAATGATCCGAGTCGGTTTATAGAAGAGATTTCTGAAGAAAACATAGACGCCATTACTGGCATTACGCGGGAAGAATCGCGCCCTGCTTTTGGCGAACCCAAATTATTGGGCAACTTCAAGAAACCCGGTCTGGCTGCTCCCAAAATTGACGCCAGTCAGTTTAAACCAAGCCCGCCGGAAAGCATCAGGAAGGGTCAAAAAGTGCTGCACTTAAAATTTGGTGAGGGCGAAGTCATGCACATTGATGAGCGAAATGTGGCCACTATCAATTTTCCTCAAGCCACAGATTCCAAAGAAAAAAGAATTGTGTTGCAGTTTGCCAAATTGCAGATCCTCGAATAGAACAATTGCAACTGATAATTTGCCATGATGTTATGCGCATTTATCGGAAGAATTATGGGAAGCCGAAAGCAAAAAAGTGGGCCAGGCTTTTGTGGTGTTTTTTCAAATTTAGGTTAAGGAATGGTGCAATTAAGTCAAATATGAATAAAATGTTATTTGTATTATATTGATATACAAACAAATATACATAAAAAAATAAAAATATACATAAATGTAGCAACAACATATTAAAGAAAACTTATATATTTGCGGGAGTGAATTTTATGTCCGTTTAGGCGGACAGATTTTCGATTATAGCACCTAACCTGAGATCTGATAGTGGATTAAGAGTAATTCATTAATAAGGTCCAAAATGAAAAAAGCTGTTTTAGCACCCCGATTTCTTAAAGGCATTATACCCATTCTTGCCTTTTTTGCATCACCATTTCTTTCCCCTCCTTTACAGGCTCAGTGTGTAGCACCTTCCGGTGTCATCCAGGGCATGGTATTCAGGGACAACAACAACAATGGTAAGCGCGAGCAGGGCGAACCTGCAGAATCCAATGTATTGGTTTCCATTTACAATTCCTCCGGTCAGCTGATTGCCAATCAGGCTACAGATGCATCCGGCAATTACACATTTGCGGGATTGACAGATGGTGGCAAGTACCGTCTTGGCTTCGATTTTTTGCCCAAATTTTCAAATTCATATCTGGGTGCGGACAACAAGTCCAACGTTCAGTTGATCACGGCTCCGGCCTGCAATGCCTCTTTGGGACTTGCTGCCAGTCATGCCGACTGTGGAAGTAACCCCGAAATTTTCAGTACCTGTTTTGTGCAGGGTGCCACCAACGGTGCCAACGGTACCATGGAAACCTTGTTGGGTATTGAATACAACTTCAATGGTTCTTCAACGCCGGTAAAGTATGCCATGCACAATGAAACTGGCTCCGTTTGGGGTCTGGCATGGAAGAGCTCTTCCAACGAACTGTTTTCATCAGCTTTCGTAAAACAATATTCCGGACTCACCCAACATGGTCCAGGAGCCATCTTTAAAACAAAAATTTCGGGTAACACCAGCGCAGGAACTCAGCTGTTTGCAAAGTTGAGCGACCTGGGCATTGATGTAGGCAACCTTGCCTTCACGGATGTTACCGATTGTCAGTATGGAACCCAGGTGGGTAAAATTGGACTTGGGGCATTGGCCATCAGTCCGGCTGAGGATTACCTCTACGTTGTCAACCTTTACAGGAAGTCAATCGTAAGGATTCCTACCAGCAATCCAACGGCTGCCAACACAGTTGAAATTTCAATTCCCAATCCTGGCTGTTCCAATGGAGAATATGCCCCATTTGCATTGAAATACTACAACGACAAGCTGTACGTGGGTGTCACCTGCTATGAGCAAACAAGCCAGTCTGCTGCCAACAGTGCGGCGGTAGTATACGAGATGGACCTCAACACCCAAACATTTACCAACATCTTTTCAACAACTTATTTAAAGGGTTATTGGAAAGATGAACCTTATAATGACTTTTCAACCCAGCATTGGTTTACCGATTTGGATTTTACCGATGATGGCAATATGATAATCACATTTACAGATAGAGTTGGTCACAAATATTGCAACCAGCCATCCAACAGATTGGATCATCAGTTTCCTGATATTCTCATGGTGTGGAACAACAATGGTGTTTGGACCCTTGAAAACAATGGAACAGCAGGTTCACTTACAGGTACTGGTGTAGGAAATACCCAGGGACCAGGCGGTGGTGAATTTTTTGGAAACGATTATTGGGTAACCCAACCCGCATATCACCCTGAAATTGCGTTGGGCAGTATTTATGTATTGCCAGGCACAGGTTCTGTGGTAACAGCAGCTTATGACCCGGGCACCAATTCTTATTCGGGTGGAATGCAAAGATACAGCACTACCGATGGCAGTAAATTGGGTGCAAAAGAATTGTACATCAGACAGACCACAACCTTATTTGGAAAAGCAACCGGCTTTGGTGACATCGTAGGAAGGTGTGGCCTTCCCAGCATCCAAATTGGTAACCTTGTGTGGTATGATGAAAATAAAAACGGCATTCAGGATGCAGGCGAATTGCCTGTAACCAACCTCAACTTGCAGTTGCTGGATGCCAATTGTCAACAAGTGGCCAGCACAACAACAAACAATGAGGGCCAATATGTATTCTCTGATTTGCAGGCGGGACAGCAATATTATATTTCTATTCCTGCACCATCGTTGGATTTCAACTACCAGTTGGTTTCACTCAATGGAAGCAATTATTTGTTTAGCCCCAATGTCAATCAAAATGCGGCGCTCGACAACAATGCGTCTTTTACAGCAAATGGTTGTGCCAATACTGTGATAGCAGTAAGTCACGACAGAACCAATCACAATGTAGATATTGGTTTGGTAGCCGTTTCGGGCTTTGACCTTGCCCTTAAAAATGAATTGATTTCTTCTGAATTGCCACGATACAATGATTGGGTTGAATTCAGAATGACCATATACAACCAGGGAGGTGTACCTGCCAAAAACATCAATGTTGTAAACTATATTCCAGCAGGTTATACCTTTAGTCTGGCCGACAATCCGGGCTGGACAATCGAGGGCAGCACAGCGAAGACTACCATACCTGGTACTTTATTGCCAGGTTCCAATACATCAGTAGTCATAAGATTGAGAATCATTTCATCTGATCTCAATAAGTTGGTTGATGTAGCTGAAATTGCGTCTGCTACGGATCACAACGGCGTGGTGCAGACAGATGTAGACTCCACTCCAGATGCTAATATGTCAAATGACGAAGGCGGTGACGTAAACACCATTACCGACAATAAAAT
>CALMWS010000041.1 GCA_937870795.1 uncultured Bacteroidota bacterium
TATTTTTTCTTTTTTCACATTTTTAAGAGTGCAAAACATTTTAACAATCTTTTGATTATCAGAAATAAATATGTGTTAAAATCATTAAAATGAGTAAATCCACACAATATTTTGAAATTTTAACACAGTTTCACGTTTGCTGCCATTGATTTATTCATAGTAACCCCTTACATTTGTAAAATATTATCAAAAACTATTGCCTATAGATTAATACATCTACACTAATTTATTTTTCTTTTAAAGGGGGGTAACCCATCAACAAATTAGTTATGGATGTATTAAAAATGAGTGACCAGCAGCTGATCGAATCTTATTTACAAGGCAATGAGAAATCATTCGAAATTTTATTGGGCAGACACAAAGACAGGATCTATACATCCATCTATCTCTTTGTGAAAGACACTGAAATGGCTGAAGACCTTTTTCAGGAAGTGTTTATCAAAATCATTGATACCATACGAAAAGGCCGGTACAACCACGAAGGCAAATTCATTCAATGGGCACTCAGGATATCTTACAACCTGTGTGTAGATCAATTTAGAAAATCCAAGAGACAAACAAAAGTTGCCTCGAACGACGGCTTCGATATTCTGGCTACCATTGAAAGCCATGAAGACAACATGGAAATTTCAATGATTAAAAATCAGGATCAGTCCCGCGTTAGGCACATTATCGAAATGCTACCGGAGGAGCAAAGAGAAGTTATCATTCTGCGTCACTATGCAGATATGAGTTTTAAGGAAATTTCGCAGCTTACCCGCGTGAGCATCAATACAGCATTGGGCAGGATGCGTTATGCTCTAATTAACATGCGCAAGATGATGGGGCAGGAGGCTATTCCTGCATAGGAAAAATTTATTTAGATAAATCAAGGAGCATTGTTGATCATATTGGCAATGCTCCTCGTTATTTGGGGATTTAAGGCAGGATTGATTTTTTCTCACTACGCTCCCGATGTAGGGACGTACAAAAAGAAAAAAGCAAGCAATACATTAAAATGAATATCCAAGTCCCAATCCTCCATAAAAAGCACCCCGGTTTTGATCTCCTATCAATCCACCATTTATTTGGAGATACAAAGGACCCTTTAGATTTTGTTGATAGCCCAGTCCCAGTTTAAATTTCAGGTTTTGATCATATTCTGAATATTTCTTTGTATCCAGTAAAGCACCAAGATGTACATTGAGTTTTCGGTTTTTAAGAAGATGAAGCTTGCCCAGCACACTAAAATATCCGCTTTTGAAATATTCTGGTGAAAAACCGTTTGAGGTTTTCAGCCTTAAGCCGGCACCTACTTCAACAGAAAATCGACCACTCAAATGCCTGGATAAAGCAAGCCCCAATTGATGGGAATCAAAGCTGCTGAAACCGGCTCTTGACCAATAATGAAATTCAAGTCCATTCTTTTTTACTGGTGATTGGGCTTTGAAAGAAGAAATTGTAAACAAGGCAAGACAAATCAAAATCAATACTTTTTTCATAATATTAAGTTTAGGTGTAATGACAAATATCGTTCGCTAAAACTTAAAAACGAATATCACTAAAAAACGCTTCCTTGAGTAGAAAAAATGAAGCCTATATACCAAAATGAAAATAGATTTCAGGAAGAGATTAATATCACGAAACCCGAGTCCATTGCTAATAAAAGAGGCTTTGAGTTATCAGGAAAAAACAACAAGTAAGTATAAAATTGTCGTCTTGAATGGTGTATACACTTATTCTCCTACCACCAATTTAAACCCTATTCGTGGCACATTTTCTATGACCACATTCCTGTCGATTGACAGGTACTTTCTGATACGGGAAATAAATACATCCAGACTTCGTCCCAGGAAGTAATCATCCTGACCCCAAAGTGCAACAAGGATGTCTTCCCTGCGAAGCAGCTTACCTTGATTCTTGAGGAAAAAAGTCAATAGATCGGCTTCACGTTGGGTAAGCCTTATTTCTTCCTGGTCGGCCCGGAGTATGAAGTTTGCAGTGTCATATGTGAAGATACCGAACGAGTAAAAGTTGGGTTCACTTGCTCCACTATGTGTATCTACTTGTTTTCGTTTCAGGAAGATGGTGACTTTAAGCAGCAGCTCTTCAATGCTAAAGGGTTTAAAAAGGTAGTCGTCACCACCAATGTTGAGGGCTTCTAATTTGTCTTCTAGTTGGATTCTGGCAGAAATAAATATGATGGGAATTTGATAATTTTTATTTCGAATGGCTTTGGCAATGGTAAAGCCATCCACATTGGGCAACATGACGTCTAAGATACAAATATCGTAATCGACAATATGAAAAGCCTCAATGGCTTCATCTCCTTTTGTGAAGTGATGCACTTCGTGTCCTGCCATTTGCAGGCAGTCCTTAACAACAAAGGAAAGGTTGAGATCGTCTTCCACATAAAATATTCTGGCCATATGTTATGAAATTTTTAAAGGCATTAAAATACTAAATTGGGTTCCTTTGCCGGGTACCGATGTAACAACAATTTTCCACTTATGAGCATCAACAATTTTTTTTACATAAAACAGGCCCAGGCCAAAACCTTTGACATTGTGTACTTTTCCGGTGGGAATGCGGTAGAATTTATCAAAGATTTTTCCAAGATTTTTCTTTTCAATGCCATCGCCATTGTCCTGGATTGAGATTATTATTTTATCACCTTCATTTCGTGTAGTAATGTGCAATTCTGGCGGATGGCCCCCGTATTTGATGGCATTGTCAGTAAGATTAAATAAGATGTTGGTAAGGTGAACTTTATCAGCCAATACAAGGTCATGAACGGCATCAAGCGACACGATGAGGCTACCTTCCCCGCTTTGTTTAAGGGTATGAACAAACTGTTGTTCAATGGCATCAATGATTTCGTGGACGTGTAATTTTTCTTTTTTGAGCTGAAACTGGCCTTTCTCTATCTTAGCTATATTGAGCACCTTTTCTACCTGTTCATTGAGCCTTTTGGTTTCAGCGCCAATAATATTAGAATAAGAAAGCAAGCGTTCCGGAGTTTTGGTAATTTCCGGATCAGAGATCACCTGTTGTATAATGGATATGGTTGAAATAGGTGTCTTAAACTCATGCGTCATATTGTTAATAAAATCTTTTTGCACCTGGGTAATTGACCTCTGTCGAAAGACTACAAACAATGCATAAATGAAGAAAAAGACAGCCAACATAAGGATGATGGAGGTGACTACCCACATCGGTACATTATGCATGGATACAATGGAATAGTGAGGAAAACTTACACTAAAATAATAATCCAACCCTTCAAACTTGGGATGGTGAACAAGGTTGCTGTTGCCTAATGATTTATTTTTCTGAATATAATTGCAATAAACCATTTCTTTGGAAAAACAGCTGTAAATGGCATATTCAACATCTTGTTTGATATTGAAGTATTCAAACGTGGAAGGTATATAATAGTCGAGCAGCTTAGAATCAATTTCACTATTTACCAGGACGATGTAGTGAGTAGAATTGATTTTTTTAACCGGATTTTTATACTCGTAGGTTGTTTTATTTTTTTTGGCAATTTTTTCTGCAACTTCGCGCAATGCAATCTGTACAGTTTGATCGAACTGCTGATCGCTTATGTGTAATGCTTCTTTTACCCAAAAAACCTGGACCACCACAATGGCCAGAATGGCCACAGCGCCAAACAAAGCGAGCAATATGATGTGTTTGTTTTTCATGTCAATGGTGCGAAGTTAAGGCATGGCAGCCATCCTTTAACAATTGACTTTAACCTTAACATGTGAATAACAGTAAATGTAATTGTGTTTAACAGCCACAAGATCAAGTGGCACATACATTTGCAAAAGCAGTTGCAACCGCTCTTAATTCATTACTAAATATTAAATCATGAAAAAAACAATTTTAATTCTATTGATCCAAACTTTAGGCATGCTTGGTCTATCAGCCCAATCACAACCGGGCATCGTATTTGCAAAAACAAGTGTCAACTATGGTTCCATCACCAGGGGAAGCGATCCGGTCAAAAAATTTACTTTTACCAATAAGGGCAATGAAAAGTTGTTCATCACAGATGCAAAAGGGAGTTGCGGATGTACCGTTGCGAATTTCCCAAAAGAAGTGATCCAGCCTGGCGAGACGGGCACCATCGAAGTTCGATATGATACCAACAGGATTGGAAATTTTAACAAGCAGGTTACAGTAACTGCCAGTGATGGATCCAAACATGTACTCACCATAGAAGGAGAGGTACTGGAAAAAGAAGGATAAAAACTGGTGTGTCCCGTTAATTCAATGTTAGCGGGACCCTTTTTTCCCTTGATTATTGATCCACCAATAGATCAGGGCAATATCACAGATTGCCAATCCTAAAAACTCTCTAACCAATTCAATTTCAGGACTTTCAGCCTTCATTTTGCCGGTGATTGATGGGCTGCCCATCTGTATCCAGTGTAAAAAGTCGGGCACAAAGCTCATCGTCCATACCGCAAATGTGATCAATGAAATGACTACCCAATAAATTTTATAAGTAAAGCTGGGGCTGCCCAGTATGGCAGCAATATTGAGGTAGGCAAGTGCCCAAATCCAACCATCCGGGTCGTTGTACTGAACCGCAGCAAATACGACAAATAAGGTGACTAAAAAATATTTCATCTGGCAGATTATTTTGATAAAGGTCTGGTTTTTTCAGCAATTTTAATGCCCGGGAGTTCTTTACAATGACAAACGAGCCTATATTCACGCCTTAAATCTTAAAATATGCAGAGATTTGAGAGCAAGGCTCGATTATGGCTGGCTTGTTGCATGCTAATGCTTCCCTATGCTGGTCGATCGCAGGAATTTAAACCCATGGTCACTCACCACTTTTTGATCACCAATGCAAGAGTAGTTTCTGCCCCGGGCCAATCGCCTGTGTTGACAAACATAAGGATCAGAGATGGGGTCATTGATGAGCTGGGAGCCCAGTTAACTGCCCGATTTGACGAAAAGGAGATCAAAGCTGACAGCCAATTTGTATATGCCGGCTTCATTGATGCTATGTCATATGCAGGCATTAAAAAAGAAGAAGAAAAGAAGGAAGAGCGAAAAGATAATGCCCGATCTGGCAGCCGGGGAGCAGTCAATTTTGAACAAGCTGGCATAACACCTCAGATCAACGCACTTTCACGCATCAATGCCAGGGAAGCATCGATTTCTGATTTGCGCAAATCGGGTTTTGTCCTGGCCCAGGTGTTTCCCAGAGGGCGAATGCTGGCTGGTAGTTCGACGGTGATCTCACTTGGAGAAGCTGATCATGAAGACAAATTGGTAGCGAAAGCTCCTGCTTCAATGTTAGCCTCCTTCACTACTGCCAATGGAGTTGCCCCGGCAACCGTCATAGGGGTGATTGCCAAATTTAAAGAGCTGTTTAAGAATACAGGAATATACTATGACAATGAGATAGCCTACTCAAAATTATCATCGGGTGTAAAGAAACCTGTGTATGCCGAAGAGCTGGCAGCGATGGTTCCCCTCCACAATAAACAAATGTGGATGTACTTTGTCACTCCCAAGTCCAAAGATATCTACAGAGCCATTGAGTTGCAAAAACACTCCAATTATAACACAGTATTGGCTGATATACAACACCTGGGACCTGCTTTACCGGCTGTAAAAAACGGTGGCTTTTCGGTTGTACTTTCAACAATTTTACCTGAAGAAGTCAAAGAAGAAAAAAAGGAGAAAGAAGGTCAGGAGAAAGGTAAAGAAGAAAAAAAACAAACAACAACTCCAAAAACCGACGAGGAATTGGCCTTGGAAAAAAGAAAACAGGAGAGTTATAAGGATTACATGGAGCAAGCAGCTTTATGCGAAAAAAACAATATTTCCTTTGCCTTTGGTTCAGGAAATGCCAAAATCGGAGACATATTAAAAAACATTAGACGAATGGTTAAAGCCGGCCTTAGTGAAAAAACGGCTTTAAGTGCTTTGACCACTGTTCCTGCATCTATGTTGAAGCTTTCTTCTCTTTATGGCACCATAGAAAAGGGCAAAGTCGCCAGCCTGGTATTTTTTGATAAGCCTCTATTCGATGAAAAGGCAAATGTGAAACAGGTTTGGGTGGAGGGCCTACCCTTTATCAATGATGAAAAACCCAAGCCAGAGAGCAAGGGCAGCGAAACGGGTGTCAAACCGGAAGGCAGTTGGAGTTATACCGTTGACATGGGCGGTCAAACGCAAACCGGTAAGTTTACATTTAAAAAAGAAGGTAAGACATATTCTGGTACCAGTATTGATGATTTTAATCCTTCAGAAGAAGGCATTATGGAAGACCTGGTTATAGATGGCAATACAGTTAAGTTTAAGATCAATGTTGATCCGGTGCAACCCATCAATGCTTATCTTGAATTGACCTTCACTTCAGATAATTACACGGGTACTGTCAATATCGATGGCATGGGTAGTTTCACCATAAAAGGCAATAAAATTAGTGGACCCAATCATTAAAGAAATGTATAAAAAAACGATACTGGCTGCTTGTATGGCAGTTGCAATTATATTTAATGCCGATGCACAGCAGGGCAATTTGTTGATCAAAGGGGCAACCGTTCTAACAATCACACAGGGCATCAAAGAACAAAATGATGTGCTGGTGATCAATGGTAAAATAGCTGAAATAGGCAAAAACCTCAAGGCTCCTGACGGAACGCGTGAGATTGATGCCACAGGACAGTATTTGATGCCTGGAATTATTGATGCTCATTCTCACATTGGCATTGATGCAGTCAATGAAGCGACCCATCCTGTCACTGCTGAAGTAAACGTAGGGGAAGCCATTGACCCTTTTGATATTTCCATTTATCGGGCGTTGGCAGGTGGTGTTACAGTTTCTCATGCCATGCATGGCTCGGCCAATGCCATTGGAGGACAGTGTCAAACCATCAAGCATCGTTATGGACTAACCGACCCTGAAGCTTATAAAATGCAGGGGGCTCCAAGAACCATTAAGTTTGCTTTGGGAGAAAATCCGATTCGTGTACATGGAGAAGGGCAGGGCATCGTGCCACGAACCCGCATGGGAGTTGAACAGGTTTTCAGGTCATCTTTTTCTGAAGCCCTTGTGTATAAAAAGAATTGGGATGATTATAAAAAGGGTTTGAGCCGCTTAGCCCCGGAATACAATTTGCGAATGGAGACACTGGTGGATATACTGGATGGAGAGATCCTCATCCACTGTCATAGCTATCGTGCAGATGAAATCCTTATGCTAATGAATGTATTGAAGGACTTTGGTATCAAAAAAATTTGTTTTCAGCACGTCAATGAAGGATTTAAGGTGGCACCCGAATTGGCGGCTTTCGGAGCTTCGGCCTCGGTTTTTGCAGATTGGTGGGCATACAAATTTGAGGTGTACTATTCTACCGCATATAATGCAGCCATCCTCACCCGAAATGGTGTAGTGACTTCCATAAACAGCGATTCTGATGAATTGATCCGCCACCTTTACCACGAAGCAGCCAAAACACAAAGATATGGAGGTCTTACCGATGAGGAGGCCCTGAAACTCATTACAATAAATCCGGCAAAACAATTGGGCATTGAAGACAGGGTAGGTTCCATTGAAAAAGGAAAAGATGCTGATCTCGTTATTTTTAATGCACACCCTCTATCTATCTATGCCATACCGCAACAGACTATTGTTGATGGCATCGTTTATTTTGATCGTAACAATGATAAAGCAGATATGCGACTTGACATAGATCCCGAAGAAAAATTTGATTTCAAATATTATGAAAGATGGCAGGAAAAGGATCGGTGCATGCAGGATGTAACCGAAACTCTGTTTTTTGGACAACAATATCACAATGCCTTACATGGCCACTGATAAAATTTAAGAAGATGACAATAATACGCACATATACCATAATTTTCACAACGATACTTTGTGTTGCAAGGTTAGCAGTACAGGCTCAAATGGTGGGGAAAAGTGAAAGTGGCCCCTTTTTGCTTAAAAATGCAATGATTCATACCATAAGTAAAGGAGTACTGACGGGTGATATTTTGATCAAAGGAGATGTCATTACCATGATTGGTGCCAATCTTCAACCACCGGGCAAATTCACTGTCATTGATTGCACGGGCAAACATATTTATCCGGGCATGATCGATCTTGGCACACAGCTGGGTCTATCTGAGATAGAGTCGATATCAGTGACCAACGACTTTAATGAAATAGGAGATGTGGTTCCGCAGATGTTGGCTCTCACAGCGGTTAATCCCAATACGGTAACAATCCCTGTCACCAGAACTCATGGCATCACCACTGTACTCGTTAGCCCCAAGGGCGGCCGTTTTCCCGGCACAGCAGCCCTGATTGATTTACATGGTTATACCCCTGCTCAAATGGATGCAACATTTCGGGCGGTGGTGATGAATTTTCCTTCATCCGGAAGGAGGGGTAGATATGACAGACGGAGCGATGAAGATATCAAAAAGGAAAGCGAAAAGGCCTTTAAGAAACTCAATGAACTATGGGATGAAGCCGTTTTATATGCTAGAATGGATTCAACTGCCAAAGTGCAGAAAACAAAACTGCAGGGATATCAGCCAGAAATGGATGCGCTGAAGGCAGTGGTGCGAAAACAACAACCACTATTTATTGAAGTTAACAAAAGCACCGATATCATCCAGGCTTTGGAATGGATTAAAAAAACCGGAGCCAAAGCTGTGCTTACAGGGGTTGCAGAGGGTTACCGTGTTGCAGATAAAATAGCAGCTGCCGGTATTGCGGTGGTTACAGGTCCTGTTCTTGATACGCCAAGAAGACCATATGATAAATATGATGCACCTTACACCAATGCCGGTCAAATGTTGAAAGCAGGAGTAAAGGTTGCCATCAGAAGTGATGAAGCTGAAAATGTGCGTAACCTACCTTTTAATGCTGGCTTTGCGGCGGCTTACGGCATGGGAAAGGAAGAGGCATACAGATCCATTAGTTTAACACCTGCAGAAATAATAGGAATGGCTGATCGTTATGGCAGTTTGGAAGAAGGTAAGATAGCCAATCTTTTTATTTGCGATGGTGATCCAATGGAAACTAAGACCAAAATAGAACAAGTATTTATTCGCGGCTGGAAAATACCCATGGAAAATCGCCATACATTATTGTACGACGAATTTCTACAACGATCGCCCGGCAGATAAATTCCTATTCAGCTTTGATGACTTTATAAGCAGAGGAGCCTTCTGCATTTTGAATGCGGACAAAGTAAACGCCCGCAGTCAGGTCATTGGTAGATAAGGTGATGGTATTTTGTGCAGCTGTAACCCCATAGGTTTTACTAACCTGTCGACCCATAAGATCTTCCAAATAGACCGTTGCATTTTGAATGCAATTGCCAGACACATTTACATACAATTGGCTGGAAAAAGGATTGGGGAAGGCACTTACAGACAGGCAATTACTTTCATCCTGATTTTGGCTAAGAATGTCAACTTCAATTTTCATTTCAGAAAAACCTACACAACTGCCCCCATAATTATCCAATGCTGTAAAAAGTATGTAGCGAGCCGGTATTTTCTCAAAATCAGGGCCATCAACCCCTTCATAAACAGGTTTGCCTGTAGCAAGGGGCAAATCAAATCTTTTCCATTCTGTCCAATCAACGCCATTGAGCGATACATCGGCAACTATGGTTTTTACCCCATTATTAAGGCCATCCGCTTCATTGTGATTCCAAAAATGACTTTGGCCAAGTGCATATTTAAACCCCAGGTTGTAAAGAATCCAATGGCTATTGCCTCGGATTGGGTTGGGTGAAGGGCTCGTTTTACAGGAAAGCCAGCCATCATTCCAGTTGGTGCTGTGTTGATCCATGAAACACTGTGATTGAGCAGCTATTACGAAAATGATGGAAAGTAAAAAGGTATAACAATATTTCATCTCTGTTGGAATTAAAGGTTAAGAAAGCCCAAAGGTGCCTGAGATCCGGGTGAATAAAAATTAGACAAATTGGGAAAAACGGTGGTTAGTTCTGAAGGACTTACCCCCAACCAAAGACCCAGTTCCGCAAAATACAGATCATTAGCTGTTGTCGGAATCAGTACTCCTCCTCCCACATCGAGGTTTGAATCCAACACCAGTGAAGGGTATTCACCAAAAAACTGGTTGCCTTTTACAGCTCCACCCATGGCAAAGACGTTTCCTCCCCATGCATGATCGGTTCCGTTTCCATTGGATGTGAGCGTACGGCCAAATTCAGACATGGAGAAAGTAGTAACTTGGTTTAGCATATCAATCTCTTGCAGCACATTGTGGAATTCAAATACAGCATTGTCTACTTCAGACAAAAGATATCTTTCATTTTCAAGCAACTCATCGTGGTTGTCCCAGCCTCCATAATCTATGAAAAAGATCTGTTTGCTGAATCCCAGTTTTTCTCTGGCAGCAATAATTTTAGCAATCATTTTGAAGCTGCCCGATAAATAGCTATCTGAAAATGCAGTTGTAAATTCAGGGACTTCATCCAGGGCTTTTTGGAATTCAATGCTCGACTCAAGTGATTGTTTAAAAACACCGGCATAGGTATCTCTGAATGGATCATTATAAGAGCGGGCCAACATATCGTCGATTGCTTTGGTTCGCCAGGGTTCAGGTTCGTACATTCCTCCGTAGCCGGTGAGTCCGGTAACTCCATAATTGCTGACGGTAAACTCCACATTGCCATTGCTGCTTTGGAAAATATTGGTGCCGTTGAATGAGATGTTCATGGATACTTTTTGATTCGTGTTGGTATCATGCAACAAGTCAGAGATACGACCGGCCCATCCTTTGATAAGGCGATCCGCAGGTTGGGCGGTCTGCCATTGATTGGCTTGGTCAGAATGCGAAAACAAGCCAAGTGGCAATGGCACATCTTCATTGAAAAAAGCTTCCTTTGTGGTTGGAGCTCTTAATGTACCAATGTTATTGATAAAACAGAGTTTGCCTTCATCAAACATGGTTTTCATATTGGCCATTGCGGGATGGAAACCGTATTCTACTCCGGCTATATTGAGTGGGCTTACCGGCAAAATGTCATCCTGACTAAGTGCCAGATTGGATCGTGTATTTGTATAATCCTGGTATTCGCTTCCGCTGCGGGGAACAACCATGTTGAAAGAATCGGCACCACCACCCAGGTAAAGACATACAAGTGCTTTGTAATCACCGGCACGACCCACAGATGCAAAAGCACCCATGTTTCTGAGGTTGAAAAGGGAAGTGCCTGTAGTTGAAAGTCCTGCCCCTACAACGGCGGCCATTTTCAGAAAATTTCTCCTGTTGAATTTGTTGACTACCATTGTGTTTATTTTTTAATCATAAAATCTGGACTAATGAATGTAAGGTATAGGGCCATGTTGATTTTTTCTCTGGCTCCCCAAAGTGTAGGAATAAAACCTTCAATTGCCTCTCTGATTATTTTTCTGGTTTCATCAGACATAGTGCCCCCTGTGAGTAACATATCTACCTGGTTGATCAAATCTTCATCGCTGTGGGCTGCTTCAAAAAAAGCACTGGCGTTGGTAGGACAATAAAAATGCCCATTTTCCCAATTGTTGACTGCTGATTCATAATAGGTCCAGCCAAACACCATATTTGGGTATTCCAATGCGGTGAGTGTATTGAGGAGTTGAAATTCAGGAGCATTTAAATTGCGATCGTGTAGAGGTCCCGTAGGTTGATGATCGGGCAAATAAAAGTTGAAAACCGATGGTGAAGAAAGGGGGTGCTGCAAGAGATAATTCTCAAGATCTGAACCATGATTGAAGAAGTAACCTGAAGGAGCATCTACTCCAATTGCACGATACAAATGGGTTAACCTCAGCACAGGTTCGGTCATCTTTCCAAAATTGGCCTCTGTCAGACCATCACATTCCCTGGCTTCCGGGTCAAGTAAGATGGCTTTGACAACAGCAGCCAGATTGCCTTCAACATGGTTGCCATCATTTCTCCATACTTCAACCACACGCTGTATGTATGCCGGACTAGGATTGGATGTAACCAATCGCTGGATCAATTGTCTGACAACAAAAGGTGCTGTGTTGGGGTGGTGGAAAAGTATGTCAATGGCCATTTCAATATCCTGCATGCCGGTTTGACCTGCAGGTATTTCATTCCCACCCACAATAAATTTGGGTCCTTCCTGGTGCCATTCCTCATACATCCTCATTGGTTGAGTAAGATCGGAGCCATAAAGACCCATGCCAAAGTAAGGTTCGTCCATGCCTTCCAATGAAGCACCGATGCTGAGGCCGGTAAAAACTTTGGCCAATTCTGCTATCTGGGTATTGTTGTAAGTAGGTATATCATTGCCCAATGAATCTTTTCTTCTACTGCCGTCGTCGTTGAGCTCAAATAAGCCAATGGTAAACAACTGCATGATTTCACGGGCAAAATTTTGGTCGGGGTGGATGTTTTCTTCAGGAATTTCTTTTGGATTATTGAGGTGACTTAAAAAGGATCCCATACATGGATGCAAAGTCATTTCAAGCAACAAATCCCTATAATTGCCAAAGGCATGCTTTGACAACATATCGTAATACGAAGCGAGGCCCCGGGCATGACCTCCTATATCGGCATCGTCAGAAATCACCAAAACCTGGCTAAGGGCATAAGCCATTCTCTGTCGAAGTTGGTCAGGCGCATGCACTGCATTGTCCCACCAGGAATAACGAAAATGCTGCCAGCCCGGATTGGGAGAAATATTTTCAGGGTCTTCACCCTGGGCTAAATAAAATTTATACAATACATTGGCAAAACTATCTGTAAGTGGAAGATATTGACTGGGAGCCAGGGTAAGCTGTTTGTCGATCCATCCTTCAATAGAGGTTTGTGCCACCTCATTTATTTCCTGTGCGGTGGCTCCAAAGCTAGCCTGGTTGAGGAAACGCGATGCCTCGGATCGTTTTCCTTCCAGCCCCTGACCATTGATGGTGTTTTGTGCTACAGCTGCTTTTGAAAAATAAGTTTTAAGGTGGGCATCACTGGATGATACTGTAATGTTTTTATTATGACCCGCACCGATAAAATCGGTATAGGGTTGACCCAAACAAAAAAAGGGTAAAAGTGCCAGGAAGGCGTAGAGGAGGTTTTTTTTCATAAGATGTAATTAAACATATGCAAGATAAAGATAAAGATAAAGGTGGAATCGCTTATTGAGTTAACGGATTCCACCTTAAATCACCTATAAAAAAAACGCTATGAAAAAATACAAAATATTATATGGCTACTATTCAAGTCTTATTTAAAATATAATTTGTTTTGAAGCCACTTTTCAGATCATTTACCAAATATTAATTGCCCGGATTATTCTTTTTGTAAAAACAGGAATAATTATATGTGGCTGTGACCCAAAAGAAAATTGGCTAAAATGGAGCCTCAGCCAAAGCAGCCTGGGGTGCATTTATTTTGAGGAATTCGTTTACCACCACCTCAGTGATTTGTCTCGACACTCCGCCTTTATCGGTGTAAGTTCGATTGCTCAGTGTGCCATGGATGGCTACCTTTGCCCCTTTGGTCAGGGCTTTGGCCATCATTTCAGCATTTTTACCCCAGGCAACAAGGTTGTGCCAGCTTGTGCTGTTTACCCATTCACCATTTGCGTTTTTGTACCCTTCAGAAGTGGCGAGAGAAACCGAGGCTTTTTTACTACCTGAATCGAATTGGGTAAGTTGTACTTCTTTGCCGAGGTTTCCAATCAGGTGCACTGAATTTTTTAAAATGTTCATCTTGTAAATAATTAAATGTGAATAATAAGTTTTCTTCCGATCCATCGGATGAGGCAAAGTTGTAGGGGTAATTTTTTCAAAAGCGAAAAACAAATGTGTATATACGTTTTTAAACGTTTATACACGTTTTCATACGATTGCGCAGTTTCGAATATAAAGTAAACAAAAACCCGACAGCAGCTTCAAATGGACTGTAAACCCAGCATTTACGGGCTTTCCGATGTTTAACTCAGCTAAAATATTAGTAAAATTCATCATAGCTGACACAAGGGCTTATTAATTTAGTGCAACAGCCTACAATCGAAAAAAATAATTAATTTTAGGAAAATTTGAAGTCAGATCGTCAGGAGAGTGGTCACAAATATGATAATTTTTCTTTCGAAATTTTAACGTAAATCATTGCCAAATTAAATTATGAATAGGCCCATTTTATTTGCAAACAAGTCCATTTTCGGATGGTTGCTTATTCTTGGATTTTTTACTAGTACATCATTGCAAAGTCAGACCAAAGTCGGCAACCACTACTTAGAAAGTAGCACACCTGAAGCCGAAGGTGTGGCGTCAGAAGGAATTACTCGATTTATTGATGCGCTCGAAAGTGAAAACAATGAAATGCACAGCTTTGTGATCCTTCGGCACGGTAAAATAATTTCAGAAGCCTGGTGGAGTCCTTATGCAAAGGATTTGAGACATGTAATGTTTTCTGTCAGCAAAAGTTTTACCTCAATAGCTGTGGGCATTGCCATTTCAGAAAACAAACTTAAACTTACAGACAAGGTACATACCTTTTTCCCCGAATCTGCCCCTGCAAACGCTAAGTACCTATATGAAAGAAATGACAGTTGAGCACTTGCTTAAAATGGCAACCGGCATGAATACAGATCCCCTCTTTGGTGCCCGATCATCAAAAAATTGGCCTAAAACATTTTTGTCTTCTGCGGTTGAAAACAAACCGGGTTCGGTGTTTAAGTACAACAATATGGCCACTTTTATGCTGTCGGCAATTGTGCAGAAAGCTACAGGAGAGAAGTTGGCGGCTTATTTAAAGCCAAGGTTGTTTGACCCTCTTGGTATCACCAATTATTCCTGGGATGAGACCCCTGAAGGTTATACTTTTGGTGCCATAGGTTTAAAGCTTCTTTCTCATGATATGGCAAAGTTTGGACAGCTTTTGTTGCAAAAAGGTCTTTGGAAGGGCAAACAACTCGTGCCATCTGCCTGGGTGGAGGCTGCCACCTCCTTTCAGATCCAGGGCAATGCGCCTGAGAACCCTACACCGAGAGAATTCAACGACTGGGAGCAGGGCTACGGCTACCAGTTTTGGAGAGGTAGATGCAATTCCTACAGGGCAGATGGACTGGGTGGACAGTTTATCATTGTTTTGCCTGAAAAGGATGCAGTAGTAGTATTGACAGCAGCTGCCGCAAACACTCAAAAAGAACTGGATTTGGTTTGGAAACATTTGGTACCTGCCATGTATGACAAAGCACTTCCGGAAAACAAACAGGCACTGTCAGGATTAAACAATAGAATTGAGGGCCTCTCTGCCCCTCGACCGGTACAAATGGCTCCGGATATGGCAAAAAAAATTTCCGGTAAGACCATCCAGGTTGCACAAAATGAAGTCGGTATCACTGGCTTAAAAATACACTTTGACGACAGAGACAATATGAAGATTGAATTGTATCACGGCGATGAAAAATCGGAAATAAAAGCAGATTTGGGTGATTGGGAACGAAGCCAAACCAAACTTAAGTCCCTTGCCAGCCCGCCCGTTGTCAATACGGGTGCACTGATCAAGGTAGCATCTATGTATGATTGGTATAATGATAGTAGTCTTACCATTTCACTTCGATTTGTAGAAGAGAGCATAAGAGAAGAAAACCTTATCCTCCGTTTTGAGGAGGTGGGCAGCGAAATAAAGGTAAATATTGAACACAAAAACTATGTTGAATTTTTGGGTGTACAGTCCAGGGTGATGGAGGGGAAAATAGCACTGCGTGATTGAGGTGTGAAATTCTAAGATCACCATTTTACAAATTGGGCACACCATAATTATTACCTACCATGGAACCTTAAAAAAATAACCTCAATTGCAGTAAACGCAAACTTGACTAACGGAGTGATGCAAAATTCTGATAGATACGGATCAAAAATGTCGCAGGTAATTTGGGTCACCTCTATTTTTGATATATTTTAGATTATAGCAAAGAAGTGATCAAAAATTAAGACAATTGACCTATCTTTGATACTATCAAATGATACTATCAAAATGTCAAAACCTCCCTACGAAATCACACCTGGAATATTAAAATCCATAGTCTCTATTTCTGAAAAAATTGGAGAGGTGAACACAAGATACCTGATCAGACAAGACCCAACCCTGAGAAAACAAAATCAGATTAAAACCATCCATGCTTCATTACAAATTGAGGGGAATACTTTATCAGAGGCTCAAATCACTGCCATTCTTGAAAACAAAAGGGTAGTTGGGCCGGAAAAAGATATCAGGGAAGTCTTAAATGCACTGGAGGTTTACAAAAACCTTAAGTACTATAATTATCAGTCGGAAAAACACTTTTTAAACGCACATCGGAAATTGATGCTGGATCTCATACCATCTCCCGGAAAGTATAGGACAAAAGGGGTGGGCATTGTAGAAGGTTCAAAGGTGAAACATCTTGCACCTCCAAGAGAGTTGGTAAAACCTCAAATGACTGATTTATTTCGGTACATGAAAGATAAAACAGAACTGACACTGATCAGGAGTTGTGTTTTTCATTATGAACTGGAGTTTATTCATCCCTTTATGGATGGCAATGGCAGAATGGGCAGGCTTTGGCAAACATTGATCCTGATGAGTGAATATCCCTTATTTGAGTTTTTGCCATTTGAAACCCTAATTGCCAAGAATCAAAGAGATTATTACCACGCGCTCTCGCTTTCTGATAAAGAAGGGAAGGCAACCCGCTTTATTGAATTTATGTTGGGCATCCTAAACCAATCGTTGGATGGCTTACTCGAGAAAAGGATACCAAAGCCAAATGAAACGCAAAGGATGCAGTTGTTTTTAGAAGATTGTGCTCAAACTTTTACCAGAAAAGTATACATAAAACGATACCCAGAAATTTCAACTGCTACAGCCAGTCGCGACTTAAAAAATGGGGTTGAAAAAGGACTCATAGAAAAATTTGGAGAGAAAAATCTCACATTGTATCGAAAACGAGGTATCATTGAAAACTAGCATTTCATATTGAAACAACCCCACCGTCCTTCTATCCTGTACCAAAAACCTACCACGCTGAGTCTAAGATAGATCAGTCAGAGCCAAAACTGTGATATAGGCTCAGAATTTAGCAAGCTTCTTTTGAAAACGATGACAGAAATTTGCTATATTTGGAATGACCAACCCTCAATTTACCAAATATGAAACACCTCTTTTTGGCCTTATTTTTATGGATATTTCTCCCTTCTGGCAAGACACAGGACAATTACCTCATCGGTTATCAAAACGAAGTTTCAGGCAATAAATTTACCTACCATTCTCCATTTTCCAATGCTGAAAAGAGCTTACTTTCAAGAGCCAACAAAGACTTTGAACCTATAGTTTGGAAGACACAGGTGGTGCCAACAGATTTCAAAGGCGAAAGTGTCTCTTTTGTTTGGCTCTATGGCATTGATGTAACACCGACCCCTCAGGCTTTTGACCTATACATGAATGATGTGAAATTGGGTACCTTCTATAGCCCTTTGACCAACGAGATCACCACCTGGTCTATGATGGGAGCCATGGGCACCAAACTTACCTTCAATAAAACCATGATTGATAAACACGGCGATCAAATGGGTTTTGCAGTCTTCACTGTGCCTGCAAACAACATCAGGAAGGGAGAGCCTTTACAAATCAAAGTTGATGCGGTTGACAACGAAAGTCCCATATGGTATATGACCTTCAAACTACCATTAAAACAGGAGATCAAAGTCAACCAGTTGGCGGTGGTGACCAAAGAGAACAATGAGCGCAAGCATACTGTGCGATTCAATATCATCCACCTGGGAGATCCGGTGGAGGCATCTCTATTCGCTGCCAACCAAAAGAAAAAAACAAGACTGGTACCCGGTTTGAATGAAGTTGATTTTAATATTAAGGCGGTAGAAAAGCCAACTGAATATAAAGCAAAGGTAGAGATCAAGGATCGGCAAGCATCCTATCACACCTTTACGCTGGCACCTATCAAAGAGTGGACCATCAATATGGTGCAACACAGTCACACTGACATTGGATATACCCGGTCTCAAACCGAAATTTTAGCCGAACACCTGCGTTTTATTGACTATGCCCTCGACTACTGTGACCAGACCGATCATTACCCCGACGATGCCCGATTTCGTTGGACTTGCGAAGCATCATGGACGGTAAGAGAATACCTCAAAGCGCGACCCAGGGAGCAGATCGACCGGTTGCTCAAACGCATTAAAGAGGGTAGGATTGAGGTGACGGGAATGTTCTTTAATTTTTCTGAGGTTGTTGATGAAACCGCATTGGCCATTCAAACCCAGACGTTAAAATACTTTAAAGACCAGGGCATAGATGTCACCGCTGCCATGCAAAATGATGTGAATGGCATAGGCTGGTGTATGGTAGATTTGTACCACAATACCGGTGTAAAATACCTCACCATGGGCCAGCATGGTCACCGCGCTCAAATCCCGTTTGATAAACCCACTGCCTTCTGGTGGGAGTCGCCTGCCGGAAATCGTTTATTAGCATACAGGAGCGAACATTATATGCATGGCAATGCCCTAAGTCTTACCTCCGGCAACATTGATGTCTTCAGAGCCAATTTATCGGAATACCTCAAATCACTGGAACAAAAGAACTATCCCTTTGATCACACTGCCTTTCAATTTTCTGGTTATGTTACCGACAACTCCCCTCCTTCGATTTCGGCATGCGATATCGTTAAAGAGTGGAATGAAAAATACGAGTGGCCCAAACTCAGGATTTCTTTGACCAGCGAGTTTATGGTTTTTCTGGAGAATAACGAAAATGATCATCTTGCTGTTCAAAAAGTAGCCTGGCCCGATTGGTGGACCGATGGTTTTGGTTCGGCCATGAATGAAACCAAAGCTGCAAGGCTTACACAGGCAGAAATGATCAGCAATACCGGCTTACTTTCAATGGCCCGAATGTTGGGAGCTGATATACCTTCTCAAATTATAACAGATGTACAGGATTGTTATGATAACCTTTTGTTTTATGATGAGCATACCCTGGGAGCAGATGAGAGCATAACCAACCCCTTGTCAGAAAACACCGTTATTCAATGGGGACAAAAATCTGCCTATGTGTGGACAGCCGTTAAGCAGTCTGGCCTGTTGCGGGAAAAGGCACTGGGATATCTCCAGCCCTTTATTGAAAAATCTGATGTACCTACCATCGCCGTATTTAATACCCTCAACTGGCAACGCTCCGGTTTGATAAACGTGTATATTGATCACGATGTATTACCCCTGGATAAAGAATTTAAAATCATCGATGACAAAGGCAGAAACCTGGCGGCTCACCTCATCAAAAGTAGAAACGACGGCAGCTATTGGTCGATATGGGTGCAGGAGCTACCACCAATGGGATTTGCTTTGCTGCGCATTGAGGTAGACAGGACTGCTACGAAATCTATGAATAAAGCAGTCAAGGTGAACACACTTGAAAACCAATTTTATAAAATTGAACTAGACCCGCAAAAAGGCGCCATCACCAGCATTTTTGATAAGGAGCTAAATCAGGAATTGATTGACCAACAGAGCGAGACACCCCTTGGTACTATCATCTACGAGGAATTAGATAATCGGCATACGATGGAGCGCCTAACCAATGCCAACAGAGATACCACTTATGTGCCACTTAAAAAACAATTGTCATATCTGAGTCAGATTGAAGTTTCAGAAGTAATCCCGGATATCATCTGGAATAGCATTAGGATCCACGGCCAGCTTGACCGCTGTTCGGATGAGAGAGGTGTTGAGATTGAGGTTCGCCTCTATCACCATGAAAAGAAAATTGAATTGTTGTACAAGACCCACAAACTTAAGGTGACAACACCAGAGGGTCTTTATGTTGCCTTTCCCTTTAAAATGAGTGATGCCGATCAATTGGCATTTGAGGTGCAGGGAGGCACCGTGCGTCCGGGCTACAATCAATTGGAAGGTACAGCATCCGATTGGAACACCATCCAGAATTTTGCTGCGGTTAAGAGCCAAAATGTCCAGATCATTTTCAACAGTAAGAGCACACCCCTTGTACAGTTTGGTGACATCAACACAGGTAGGTTTTATTACAAGCACAAGCCAGCTAAGTCGCACATCTATTCATGGGTGCTCAACAACTACTGGACCACCAATTTCAAAGCCAACCAGGAAGGAGAGATGAACTGGAATTATGTAATAACCTCCACGCCCAATACCACCAACACCGCCGCTACCCGTTTTGGCTGGGAGAACACCATCCCCCTGGCTGCCCGCGTCATCCCTGCCGGTGCAGAAAAAAGCAAGACCCTGTCCCGTTCCCTCATCGACCTTGACCTACCTAATGTATTAGTGGTAGACAGCCAGCTAGCTCCGGATGGCAATTCCGTCATTCTCCACCTCAGAGAAACTGAAGGTGACCACGCCATTTTGGACGTAGCAAGATTAAAACAACAAACCGGAGCCACCACCATCAGTGAGGTAAATGTTTTGGGTGAAGAGATCAAGACACTGGAGAGGCCCTTGCTAATTGAGCATTTTGAGACGAAGTTTATTAGGGTATCAAGGAGATAGTATAGTTGTAAATTGAAGAAAAGATTGATGTCAGGGCTCCGCCCCTATGTAATGCAGGGATAAGATTTTATTACGAAGATGTCAGGGCTCCGCCCCTATGTAATGCAGGGATATGATTTTATTATAAAGATGTCAGGGCTCCGCCCCTTTATGATGTGTAGGATAAGATTTTTTACGAAGATGTCAGGGCTCCGCCCCTATGTGATATGCGGGATAAGATTTTATTACGAAGATGTCAGGGTTCCGCCCCTATGTGATGTGTAGGATAAGATTTTTTACTAAGATGTCAGGGCTCCGCCCCTATGTGATGTGAGGGATAAGATTTTTTACTAAGATATCAGGGCTCCGCCCCTATGTGATGTGAGGGATAAGATTTTATTACGAATATGACAGGGTTACGCCCCTGTATAAAGGATTTGTTAGCCTTATAGCAAAAGAATATGAAGGGGCTTTAGCCTAAAAATCTTGGTATAAAAAATAAAAGGAGCTGAGCCCACGAATCTTCGTATAAAAAATAAAGGGGCGTAGCCCAATAATCTTCGTAGCAAAAATAAAGGGGTGTATCCCAAAAATCTTGGTATAAAAAATAAAGGGGTGTATCCCACAAATCTTCGTATAAAAAAGGAGGGGGCGTAGCCCAATAATCTTCGTAGAAGGGGCCCAATAATCTTCGTAGAAAAGAGCATATTGATAAAAGGGGCGGAGCCCTGGCATCTAAAAAAGATAAATAATTATGACCAAGGCACCAAAAACAAAATTTAACATATTTATAACCAATCCAATTTTGATAATTCAATATCTACCTATTGATTTAAATTAAAAAACCAAATAATTTTGTTGTTATTATTTAAACCCGAAAAAGGGGCAAAGGCCCCAACCTTATTAAGCTATGGCAAACACCTATACCCAATTGTATGTTCAATTTGTGTTTTCAGTCAGGGGGCGAGAAAACGTTATTAGTGAAAAATTCAGAGATGAATTGGAAAAAATAATGTGTGGTATTATAACCAATCAAGGTTGTAAAACCTACGCTATTTATTGTAATCCGGATCATACACATATTTTAGTGGGAATGCATCCGGTAATGTCCCCTTCAAAATTGATGGAACACGTTAAATCTGGCTCATCGAAATGGATAAATGAAAAAAATCTATATCCAGGAAGGTTTTCATGGCAAGATGGATTTGGGGCTTTTACATATGGTAAATCACAAATTAATACCGTAGTAAAATATATTTTAAACCAGCCAGAGCACTACAAAAAAGTAGCATTTAAAGATGAATATACCTTGTTTTTGAAGAAATTTGAAATTGATTTTAAAGAAGCATACCTTTTTGAATGGTACGAATTGAAATCGTAGTTTGTAGTAGTATTTTCACGAATATGCCAGGGTTCTAATTCAATATTATTTAGGGTATGTTATTAATATGCCAGGGCTCCGTCCCCCATGTAATATGTGGGATAAGATTTTATTACGAAGATGTCAGGGCTCCGCCCCTATGTAATGCTGGGATATGATTTTATTATGAAGATGTCAGGGCTCCGACCCTATGTGATGTGCAGGATAAGATTTTTACGGAGATGTCAGGGCTCCGCCCCTATATGATGTGTAGGATAAGATTTTTTACGAAGATGTCAGGGCTCCGCCCCTATTTAATGCAGGGATATGATTTTATTACGAAGATGTCAGGGCTCCGCCCCTATCTAATTGATTTGTTAGCCTTTTATTCTTTTTAGTAAAAGAATATAAACGGGCTTTAGTCTAACAATCTTCGTATAAAAAGAAAGGGTTGTAGCCCAAAAATCTTCGTATAAAAAATAAAGGGGTTTTAGCCTAAAAATCTTGGTTTAAAAAAGAAGGGGCTTTAGCCTAACAATCTTCGTAAAAAAACAAAGGGGCGTAGCCCAATAATCTTCGTAGAAAAGAGCATATTGATAAAAGGGGCGTAGCCCTGGCATCTAAATAGAATGCAAATAATAATAACATTAGCAACAAAGAAAAATTACCCAATCATCCATTTTCCCTACCTTTACCCCATGAACACAACACCAAATTACCTCGAAATCAATAAAAAAACCTGGAACGAAAAAGTACCGGTACACGTAGATTCGGCCTTTTATGACATGGAGGCTTTTAGGGCTGGCAAATCCTCATTGAAACAAATTGAATTGACATTGCTGGGTGATGTCAGAGGTAAATCCATCTTACACCTTCAATGCCATTTTGGGCAGGATACTATTTCATTGGCCCGGATGGGTGCCAGAGTTACAGGTATAGATTTGTCGGATGCTGCCATTTTAAAAGCAAATGATTTGGGCGCAGAATTAGATGTTGATGCCCGGTTTATCTGCTGCGATGTGTATGGTCTGCCGAAGGTACTGGATGAAAAATTTGACATCGTATTTACATCCTATGGCACCATCGGCTGGTTGCCGGACATGGAAAAATGGGCACAGGTAGTAGCGCACTTCATGAAGCCGGGAGGAAGCTTTGTATTTGCTGAATTTCACCCGGTGGTGTGGATGTTTGATAATGATCTTAAGTATGTTCAGTATTCATATTTTAAGGCTGAACCTATCCTGGAAACGGAGTCAGGTACGTATGCAGATCGTGAAATTAATACCCAATATTCAACCATGACCTGGAATCACAGCATCGGTGAAGTATTTACTGCGCTGAAAAAACAAGGACTCAGCATTGAGACGCTGGAAGAATATGATTATTCTCCTTACAACTGCCTCGCCAATATGGTCCAAACAGGGCCAGATGAATACCGCATTGCCCACCTCAATAAACTCATTCCTTTGGTGTATGCAATTAAGGCGCACAGGAAAATTTAGAACTTATATCTAATTCCCAGATTGCTGCTTACAATCCAGGGCTTAAACGTGGTGCCTGACACAGACGACCAATTGCCAATTGCCTTTGAAGCGGAAATACCACATTCAACAGACAATCTTTGGGAAATAGTGTAGCCCAGACCAACACCCAATCTTAATGACAATCCCGGAAAACGCTTGTGAATAATGGTAGAATCCCCATATTCAATTAGTTCATTTGCAATTAGGGTTTTACCCTGGGATTTATGAATCAAGTGTAAATTGGTGCCGCCATTTAACATAAGCGACCAGTCATTGATTTTTTTCTCATAACCTAAAAATAAAGGCAATGTCAATACTTCAATTGAGTTGTAATGCCGGATTGTTCTTATATCCTTTTTAAGGGTGATGGTATCCCCGTATATAAAAGTAGAATCACCCGAGATGGCGTTGATGTGAACTTCCACGGCCACATTGTTTACATTGATTTCGCGGATTGTCTCCTTTACAAAATCAAAGCGATGCCAAAGTTTTGCATATTCCAAACCAGTATTCAATTGCCACCTTTTACCCAGTTGCCTGTCAATGTGTAAAGCGAATGTTTGGGAAAGCACACTTCTTTCCAAAGAAGTTGTTTTTTCAGTGCCAACGGTGGTTGTAAATTCAGGTGTAATAAAGGTAAGGCCACTACCAAAGGCAATTGAATATAAGTGTGGTTTAATTGCTTTAATTGGTGTGTTTACTACAAGGCCCAATTCATTGATTTGCTCCTTACCTGGCATTATGAGTCGAATCCTCTTCATGGCCAGAGCTTGTATTGTTACTGTGGCTTCTGCAAACGGCAGTGAGTTCTTATTTTCAAACCCAATAATTAAGTTGTTATTTTCAATTTCCTGTGGTCTTTCATTTTCAGAGACCTGAGCCACTGTATTTTGACCTGTAATTAATTGACTGTTTTTGGTTGTTGAATTGAGAGTTGCGTCGCTGAACCCACCATGTCTACTGTTGGATGATGGGACTTGGTGGGGTTCAGCATTATCATAAGTAGATAAATTTTGAGGTGTTGAACCATTTTGTCCCTGGAGTTTATTTACTTGCTGACTTCCATGAGAAATTACTAAATGTTGTGCGTTGTTTACATTCGCTTTTGTATTTGACTTTGCTGATGACTTTATAGCAGTACTTTGGTTGTATATAAAATTGTGGGTTTCTGGTTTAGAAGCCGATGTCTGGTTTTCTGTGGTTTGATTGGATTGAATAGAGTTAACCGATGCCTGAGAAATGTTTTTGACTGCAGAGCGGTTGCCAAGATAAAAAGCCACAACGGCTGTCATAAGCATACAGCCAACGATGTAAGATGCATAGAGCCAATTTCTTTTTTTGCTCTTCGCCACTGATGGTTTCATTTGTTTTTCCATCTGCTGCATAATGCCTCCTTGCATTTTCTCCCATTCATATCCTGGAGGAAGTGCAGATGATTCGCGAAGCGTTTTTTTCAATTTGAAATTATCTGAATTCATACTTCAACGCATTGTTGGTGTTAAAAATATGGTTCCTTATCCAGGCGAGGGCACGCATCAGTTGCGATCTCGAAGTTTCCTGCGTAATGTTCAGCATAGTGGCTATTTCTTTGTGATCGTATTCATCTATTACCGATAGTAAAAAAACGGTCCTATAACCCAAAGGCATATTAGATAACAAAGATTCCAGTTCTTCCTTTGTAAGAGCATGCAGTCCATTGTTATTACTGTCACTTATTTCTGTATATAATTCCAGATTAAATGTCATGTTTTGTCGGTAGTGTTTTCTTAAAAAGTTAATGCACTGGTTAACTGTAATTCTAGAAATCCATGTTTTAAATGCGGCCTTACTACTGTCATAATTATTTACCGACAAGAAAATCGCTGCAAAAGTCTCCTGCATCACATCCTTTCTATACACCTCATCAAAAATGTAATTTTTTATAATAGCGTATACATAAGGGGCATAGTCCTCATAAAAGGATTGAAACGCCGAAGCGTCTCTTTCTATTAGTTTTTTTATGAAGTTATGATCAGTCATTTTGCAAAATTGGGCAGGCAGGAAACGAATCCTACCTGCCACTTAACGCGATTTCTATTGATTTTTATTCATTTTATTAGTGACAATTCACAAGGAAATTGAAAATGTCTTCCAGGCTGTTAAAAATAACCTCGGTGTTGTCTTCATTTTTCTTAACCTTCACCGGGAATATAAGCTTGTAGCCCTCTCCATTCGGATTGTATGCATATTGAAGCAATTGATTTTGATTCTGCACATTTACTACCGTACCGGGAACACTTTGTGGTATGGCTTGCACAGGGAATAAAACGGTGTAACAGGGTTGCATACCCACACTATCCATGGTGCCAATGGCCAAAATTTGCAATTCATTTACGCTGGGGTCTACAATGGTGAGGCATTCAGCAAGTAAATTGTCGAGTTCCTGGGCAGAGTTGGCTGTTACTACTTCATTGTCTGAATTGATCAAATGGATTGGATAGACAAAATCAGATACATTGCCCTCAAGCAAAATCGTAGCAAAGGCCTCACTCGAATTGACCACTTGAGAAGCCCCATTGCCAAGACTCACTGTGATTGGAAACTGGATGGTGTAGCAGCCAATATTTTCAAAGTTATCCTCCCAACCGATGATGGTATCACAAGGCATGCCGCCACAGGATATAAGGGCATTAAAAAGTTCATCAATGCTGGCCACAGTTACATCTGCACTACCATCTACAGGATCCAGGGTCATAGGAAACACAAAAAAGCACAGCTGTTCGGCAATAGCGGCCAGGAACTCAGTTTCATTGTTAATTGAAATAGAAGACCCATCTTCTTTTTTCAGTTGGATTGGGTAAACAAGATTATAACAGGAAGTCTCACCATTGATGAGATAGGCAGGAAAGTTGCCGTTTTCCCAACCTCCACTGGGTGTGCAGGATGCGAAAGCTTCTGCTAACTCATCTATGTTGTTGATCTGTGTTGTTACACCTGTGCTGTCAGATATGGTAATTGGATAAACATAGTCAACAATGTTATAGGTAGTAGTGGTACTGTCAAATAAAGTGTAGAAGTCAGTGTCATCATTTACCAGATGTTGCCCACCCTGATCATCTTTTAATGTAAATGGATATTCAATGGTGAAACAACCCAGATCCAATCCCAAAGCATTGGCAGAAGCTACGGCCCGACTCATCAGGTCATTGATTACTTTTACTTTTGGCAGGGGTGTTTCTTCTTTGGTAAGGTTGCTGTCGATATTGTCCTTGTTGCAGGAAACCATAATCATGGCGAGTGCAAGCAGTAAAAAGCTGATTAAACCAGTTTTTTTCATGTTGTAATTTTTGTATTGTGAAAAGTTGATAATAACATCAACAGCGCTGTTGTAAATGGATATTCGCAAATAGGAATCAAAACGTTGCACCAGCCGCAAAAAAAATTATAAATGCAAGGAACTTTTTTCAAAATGTATCATATCATTATGAAAATGAGTATTATATATAATTAAATTAGTGTAAATTATTGTCAATTCCAGAATAAATAAATTCGTGACACATAGCAAAATCCTTCATGATACATTTATCACTTACTCGAGGCAAGCAATATTGCTAAGCATGCCTGAAGGCAATATAAATTGCAACTAAGACTAAACTGGCTTAAGTTTAGCTGTAAAATGCCTGAGCATGGGGGCTTCTTCTACAATGCGCATGCCTTTATACGTTTTTCTTTTTTGGAAAACAGATATGATCACTTCAGCCACATAATCAATATGGCTTTGAGTATATACCCTTCTTGGAATGGCAAGCCTTACCAATTCAAGTGTCGATGGCACCAGACTGCCCGTTTCATTGTATTTGCCAAACATCAAAGAACCAATTTCTACACAGCGTACCCCTCCTTCCAAATACAAGGCACATACCAGTGCCTGCCCGGGATATTGGTCTACCGGTATGTGGTCCATCAAGGCTTTGGCATCCAGATAAACCGCATGACCTCCTGCGGGGACCATTACAGGCACACCTGCTGCTACAAGTTTTTCGGTAAGGTATTCCATACTTCTTACCCGATATTGAAGATAATGTTCATCCAACACTTCTTCAAGACCAATGGCTATGGCCTCCAGATCCCTGCCGGCCAACCCTCCGTAAGTAGGAAAGCCCTCTGTGATGACCAAAAGGTTTCTGCATTGTGTTGCCAATTGAGTATCGTTTAAAGCTAAAAAACCGCCAATATTGGCAAAGGCATCTTTTTTGGCACTCATTGTACAGCCATCAGCCAGAGAAAACATCTCGTGGGCTATGGATTTGACTGTTCTGCTTTCAAATCCTTCTTCTCTTGTTTTGATGAACCAGGCATTCTCTGCAAACCTGCAGGCATCGATGTAAAACAATATCTGATTCTCTTTGCATATCCTGCTAACTTCCCGGATGTTTTGCATGGAAACAGGCTGGCCACCTCCGGAATTGTTGGTAACGGTCATAATGACCATGGCTATATTTTCTTTTCCCCGGTCGGTAATGGTTTTTTGCAATGCATCCACATCCATATTTCCTTTAAATGGGGCCGGTATATTAGGGTGTTTCCCTTCTTCACATACCAGGTCTATGCCCTCAGCACCCGAAAATTCTATGTTCGCACGCGTTGTATCAAAAAGGGTATTGCTGATAAAGATTTTTCCTTTACCCCCCGTTATGCTAAATAGAATTTTTTCCGATGCTCTTCCCTGGTGGGTGGGTATGATGAAAGACATACCCGTTAGATCTTTAACGGTCTTTTCAAATCTGAAAAAACTTGGACTCCCTGCATACGATTCATCCCCTCTCATGATGCCTGCCCATTGTTCACTGCTCATGGCGCTGGTACCACTGTCGGTGAGCAAATCAATAATCACATCATCTGAGTGAAGCAAAAAAGGGTTATAATAAGCTGCTTTTAAAAACTCTTCTCGCTGCGACGGGCTCGTAAAATGGATGGGTTCAACGGATTTAATCCTGAAGGGTTCAATGATGGTTTTCATGTTACTGGATTGTATATCAAAAAATAAAGTTTCAATGAGGCAATGTCTTGACTCAACTTGGCTTTCTAATGATATTTTTCCAGATGTTCACGGGCGCAAAATAAAGTATTATCGCCCTAAAAAGGGATGACGACAAGCTGATCTGGCTGTCGTCATTCAATGATTTAAATCATTACTACAAATTGACTGACTGATCTTTAGGAATCTTGACCTTATAAGCCAGCTTCTTTT
Source organism: uncultured Bacteroidota bacterium (assembly GCA_937870795.1). Lineage (GTDB taxonomy): Bacteria > Bacteroidota > Bacteroidia > Chitinophagales > Saprospiraceae > JADKBO01. Next base: position 28,628 of record CALMWS010000041.1, read on the forward strand.
TGATCTGTTCTCCAGGTTTTAAGGTCAATTTCCACTCCACAACTCCGGTCTCTTTATTCAATGAGCCACCGGAAAGTTCATCTACTTCAACTTCCATTTCATCGACTGTACTCAGTGGAACCTGATCGATGAGGGTCACCTCAATTGCCGCGGTTTTATTATTTTTTAAACTCAATTCCCAACCTTTCTGTATCTGTTTTTTGGATGACAGGAAAGATGTTTTCTGGTATTCTTTCACTTTTTCACGTTTGGCGGCTACTGCGATGTCAGGACCCAATGACAACGAGAGGGTGTCTGATACTTCGCTCATATTCAGGTAGGTGTCTCCCAAATAGGTGTCTTCCACGAATAGTTTAACAGCGCCTGATGACAAATTGTATTGATCCCACTCCGTAATTTCGGCCAATAAGTATACCTTATTATCGAGTTTTGGCACAGCTTTATAGCGGTATTTGGCAGGTATTTCGTACGATTTCAGATGAACTTCGTGCAGATTGTTGTCTGCAGGAATACTGGTTTTGTCAGCGAGGGTATATTCAGTAAAAGTGAGATTTTCTCTGGCACTGGCTTCAGGCAAAACGGCTACTTCGTCTAACATAGCCTCTTCTTTTGCCGGACGGACATTGGATCGCACCTGAGCCGATGCAGCACCAAGGGCATAGTTGTTTTTTTGATAAATGGGATTAAAATATAAGAACCATGGGCTAATTACGGGTGCAACAGTATTGTATGATGGGTCTCCGGTAGTAAGTGCCATGTTGACCTGTTTCCAATCTTCCCCGGTATACTGGTTGATTTTTGCTTTTTGAACCAGGTTCATAGGAGCTGCCAGTCCTACAACCCTTGCCTCAAAATGGGTGCTCCAGGAAGCCCTCGCATCAAAATAAATGAGCTTGAGGTTAGCCTCACCCGATGTAGGGGCATAAATATCTACAACTACCTCACCCGTATGACGATTTGCATTGGATTGGGTCCATTCATTGATTTGCGCCTGGATTTTGCCAATTTCTTTGTAATTTTCTTCCTGTCTTCGTTTGCTGTCCAATAATTTTTGCTTGACTTCCAGCAAACGAATCCTGTACATATCAGCCATGGCTGTCAATTGGGCTGCAGTAACGCCGGTAGTTTCAGCCCCCAGTTTTTTATTGGCCTGGATCAGTCCTTCCTCTTCTTTCCAGGTATCATAGATCAATTGCTCATTTTCAGCTTTTTCCTGGAGGGTTTTTAATTGCTTTTGTAATGAAGCATACTCAGGACTAGCGCTAAAATCCTGAATATGGTTGTCGCGATAACTTACTCCGTTAATTACCGACTTGCCTGAAAGACTCACCCGGATTGATGCTACGTCAAAGCCTGCGGGCAAATCGCCCAATACCACTGTGTTTTCTCCCTGTTTGAGTGTGAGGTTGGCCTTTCTGACCAATTGGGCTCCGTTGCGAAATAAGGTAACGCTTTCAATTCTGGATGGCAAAGTGTTGCCTGCCATCATTTCAAAGGTTAGAAAACAAATAAATGCAAGAATGGAAACTCGTTTCATACTAAGGTCTTTTCATAATAACGATGGCAACTTTGTGCTGTTGTTTAAATATTTGTTAATGGTTTTATTTATTACCCCGACTTTGGAAACTAAAAAAAATGATTGCACCCAACCCAACAAGCTTCTTCATCGTTATTAAAATAAAAAAATATGCGCTTTCTTTTAGGTATTTGCCTGCTGCTGCTGATTTCATGTTCAAAACGCGACGAAGATTCATGTAACTCCCAGGGCTTTGAGGGCAGCTGGGTATGGGACAAATCTGTAGGCGGCATTGGTGGTTGGACAGACACGCCTCAATCCACAGGCAAATCCATCAGATTGGAAATTGATGACCTTACTTTTAAATGGATCGAAAATGAGACATTAAAAATAAATCAACAGTACGACTTCAATCTGTCGGATAAACCCATATTTGGCACAGAGGAAAAAACCTATGTTGCCCTCAGCGATGGCACCAACTTCTCCGTGGAATTAAAAGGAGACAGTTTGGTGTTGATAGATTGGTGCTATGATTGTTACTACCACCACTTTCACCGAAAATAATATTGTGGTTTTCATTGGAACCCTTCCAGTGATATCTCTCATTACTCAGTTTTCCACTTAATGTTGCACCCACCTGATGGATACTGGGGTTCAGGCGCGGTTTGCTTGGCTAAAAGGGCGTCTATAGCCATTCGAAGGTCATTTCCAGTCAGGGGCTTGTCATTTTTGGGCCTGGAATCATCCAGTCTGCCTCTATAATAGAGTTTGTTTTGTGCATCAAACAGGTAGATATCTGGTGTACATGCAGCGTCGTATGCTTTGGCAACATCCTGCTGCTCATCGTATAGATAAGGAAATGGATATTGTAATACACGGGCCACGATCGACATTTTATCGGGTGCATCATCTGGATATTTTTCAGCATCATTGGATGAAATAGCCACAAAACCTATGCCCTTTTTCAAGTATTCATTGGCTATTGAAACCAATGTAGAATTTACGTGAATGACATAAGGGCAATGATTGCACAAAAACAAAACTACCGTGCCATTTTCTCCTTTAATATCATTAAAACTTAGTGATTTGCCACTCATAGTGTCTGGTAGCATAAAGTCGGGTGCTGTTGTGCCCAATGGCAGGAGGTTTGATTCAGTAAATGCCATAAAACTTGTTTTTGTAAATATCCAAAAAGAGGGTAAATTTAGTCATTATATTGGGATCTGGTGGCCTGGCAGTTTGGTGGATGAATGCAGGAGGCCCATTGGGTCATAATTACGTTATCAAATTAATTAGTTACAATGGCTAAATGGTGGATGGTATTTTTTTTGATCACAGGATATGCAGCTACTTCGCCAGCTCAGGAATTTCTCCAGATTGAAGTTCAAAATGATCCGGAGACCATCAAATATGGCCTGGGTCAAAAAATTGTTATCAAGACAAAACAAAACGATGAATGGCAAGCCATCGTTTTGCGCAAATTTATTTATGAAACCGGCACAATTCTCTATGATCAGGGCATGTTGCAGGTTGAAGACATTGTGGCCATCAGAGAAACAAGACCCGGTGTAGGAGCGTTATCGGTAGCCTTGACAACATTTGGAGGAGCTTGGTTGGCTTATGGGCTGATCAGTCAGGGACTTGACAATAAAGCAGAATTTGGCACCAAGGAGATTGTCATTGGTGTGGCTGCCCTGGCTACAGGGTGGGGGGTCAAAAAAGCATTTTATAAGAGAGATTTTCACATGGGCAAAAGGTACAGACTTCGTTTGATGGATATGCGTATGAAATGATTATTTATCATCCAATATTTCTGCCATGCATTTTTGAATTTCACCGGCTTCAAATCCCTTTTGGGCCAGATAGTTGTAGAGTTTTTGTTTAAGTTCAAGACCTGATGCTGAAATGAGTTCCTTTTTTTTAAGCATAGTTTTTTTTAGCAGATATTCATAGGCGTCCTCTTCAATGGTTGCCAGCGACTTTTGTATGTTGTAAGAGGAAATTTTATGCTGTTTGAGGCCTTGAAGTATCTTGTTTCTGCCCCAGCCATTGATTTTAAATTTACCACTTACATAGGCCTTGGCAAATCGCAACTCGTTGATGAAGTTTTCGGTTATCAGTTCTGAAATGATCCGATCTACTTCATCTCCGTAGATTCCACGTTCTATTAGCTTTGTTTTCACTTCTTCGTGCGATCGTTCCTGAATAGCACACCACCGCTTCAATTCAGTGAGTGCCTGATCTGGCGTCCACCTGTTTTTTTTAATCACGTAAGAATGGATTTATATTTTGATAAATGTAATAGATTTACTGCAAAAATCAGATGAAAAAGTCACAGATCGATCTGGCACCCAATTATTTTGACCGTTATATTCAAAAAATTCCGGACATAAGCTGGAGAGAAGCAATGAGAACCTATGGTCCTGAGCTCTATGAAAGAGCCATCAATATTTTTTTAGAAATTGGTGACCGCGTTTACGATGAACAAAAATGGACAATCAAACAAATCTTGCAACACGTGATAGATACCGAAAGAATTATGTTTTATCGGGCACTGAGCTTTGCAAGAAGAGACGCCGGCCCACTGCCTGGCTTTGACGAAAATCTTTTTGCCGATCATGCCGATGTAAGCCACAGATCTTTGCACAACATCATGGACGAATACAAAATCGTAAGGCAATCAGGAATGGTCATGTTTGAGTCATTTAATGAACAGGATTTGATGGCCAAAGGCAGTGCCAACCAGATTGAACTTTCTACCCTTTCTATTGCCTTTATTGTGGCGGGCCATGCTGTGCACCACATGGAAGTAATCAGAGATCGTTACTTCCCATTGGTACGTTAATATGTCGGTTTATAAAGAAGAAAAAATAACGCTTTCACTTGAAGGAATGACTTTTGACCTGCTTCAGATTGCCAACATTGATGAGGTGTTTGATGCGTTGATTGCCCTTCCTGATGCCCATGTTGACAAAGCGGATGAGCGCATCCCATATTGGACAGAAATATGGCCTTCTGCCTTGGCTTTGTCGGTCTTTATTTTAAATAATAAGGATCGGGTGAAAGGAAAAACGGTATTGGAATTGGGTGCAGGGATGGGCTTGCCTTCTTTGGTTGCAGCTTCATATACTTCTGCTGTGGTTTGTAGTGACTATCTCACCGATGCGCTTATTTTTGCAAAAAAGAATGCAGAGCTCAATGGCATTTTGTCGATCAGGTATGAATGTATTGATTGGCGATCCTATAACTCAGATCAGCGATACGAGCTTATCCTTGCTTCAGACATAGCCTATGAAAAGCGTTTTTTTGAGGATTTACCGGGCAGTCTGAAAAAAATGATGCAACCTAATAGCGAGGTATGGCTCTCTGAGCCCGGCAGGCATTTCACGGCTCCATTTATTCTGGATTTGAAAAATCATTTTGATATAAAAAGTTATCCCCTTCCACAAACATGGAGGGGGACAACTTTTCAAACCTCAGTTCATGTACTGAAGTTGTATACTTAATTGTTTTATTTCTTTTTCCCTTTGGGATGTACCAGCTTCATCTCATTGACAAGGTGTCCGGCTCCTGCAAATTTATCTATTACAAATAAAATATAACGCGCATCCACCATGATGTTTCTGCAAATGCTTGGGTCGTAATTGAGATCACTCATTGTGCCTTCCCATACGCGGTCAAAATTGAGGCCAATGAGATTGCCTTTGGCATCAATTGCCGGACTGCCCGAATTGCCACCCGTGGTGTGGTTGGAACCTATAAAACAAACGGGCATCTTTCCACTTGCATCTGCATACTTGCCATAATCTTTCTTTTCATGGAGGCTTTTTAATTTGGCATGAACATCAAATTCATAATCTCCCGGCACGTATTTTTCAAGAACACCATCCAGGTAAGTATAAGGTAAAAAATTGACCCCATCCCGAGGTTGATAACCCTGTACTTTGCCGTAGGTGACACGCAATGTAGAATTGGCGTCAGGGAAAAATTTCTTCTCAGGAAACAACTCCATTTGTGCTTTCATATAAATGGACTGAAGACTGTCAATTTGCCTTTTGTTTTTTTCGAAAGATGGATTTACCCTTGTTTTTATAATTTCATTCCATTCATTGGCAAGTTGATACATTGCATCGGCTTTGATCGTTTCAGAGACTGTTTTGGCATCCTGAGCCAACAAGGCCATTGCTTTTTCTCGGTTTGCAAAAGGACTCTTGCTATATAGATCCTGTGCCATTGACTGCATATCGGCGTTGTTAATACCCGCTGGCAGATACGCACTATTGAGGTCTTTTTTACAGATGTTCATCAGGGCTACAAATATTTCCTGGTCAATGTCTGCCGAGAAATCATTGTAAAACTCGTTGAGGAATTCAATAAATCGGTCCTTCATTTTGGCGTAATCCTTTTCACCACTTTTGTCGAGGGTTTGCACCAGGTTGCGGGCACTGCCCATCAGTCTCATCAATTCGATATTTCTGTTGGGGGCTTCACTATAATAATCCCTCACCAGACTTGCCTCCAGATTGGCATTATAGAGCTTGTCAAATTGAGAAATCATGCCGGTATATTTCCCCGTTTTGGCTGCCCTTTTCTCAAAATCTGCTTCGAAATTTTGTTTTTTCTCAATGGCATGGGTTGATTTTAGACCTTTGGCTTCTCCGATCCATTTTTTCCAATAGTTGGCGATGGTTGCATATTTGGCGGCATATTTAAGTCGTGTACCCTCATCTTTGCGCATGTACTTATCCATGATTTTTAATGCTGCGTCTCTTATTGCAATTTTCGCCGGATCCGAATTTTCCATAATTTGTTTAACAGCTATGGAAGGCAGGTATTCATCCGTACGTCCAGGAAACCCAAAAACCATGGTAAAATCGCCTTCTTTCACACCATCCATTGAAACAGGAAGAAAATGTTTTGGTGTAAAGGGTTTGTTGCTTTCAGAAAAGTCCGCGGGCTCATTGTTAGGGCCGGCGTAAATTCTAAAAAGTGAAAAATCTCCGGTATGACGGGGCCAAACCCAGTTGTCGGTATCAGCCCCAAATTTTCCGATGGATTCAGGAGGGGTACCCACCAATCGTACATCGTTGTATCGAACCATAAAAAAAGCCAGGTATTGATTTCCGGCAAAAAACGGCTTGATTTCCAGTTCATGAAACTTGTCCATTTCGTGTCTGTCTCTGTATTTTTTCATATTGATATCAATCACAGATTGTTTTAGAGCGGCCGTCATTTCGGGTTTTACCCCATCCATAATCTCTGTGGTCACATCTTCAATCCGTTCTATAAAACGGGCAAATAAGCCTGGATTGGGCAGTTCTTCATTAAAGGATTTTGCCCAAAATCCATCTCTTAGGTAGTTTTTTTCTATGCTTGAATGTGACTGGATGTTTTCATATCCGCAGTGGTGGTTGGTGAGTAAAAGTCCCTGGTTGGAAATCACTTCTGAGGTGCAAAAACCGCCAAAGTGGGCTACGGCATCTTTAAGTGAGCCCTTGTTGACACTATAAATGTCTTCGGCTTTTAACTTCATGCCCATTGACTTCATTTCAGCTTCATTCAGGGCTTTGAGCAGGTGCGGAAGCCACATGCCTTCGCCGGCAAAAGAAAGGGTTGTAAAGAACAGCAAAAAAGTTACAATCGTTGTTTTCATGATTTACAGTTAGGCTGCAAAGATAGACAATTACCCACCTTGAGTAGGTATATCAAATAGAAAAGCCGTCCACAGGAGACGGCTTTTTAGTGTGATGTATGTTATTTTTATTTTCCGTCCAGCCAAAAATTGACGGGTAAGGTCATAAAAGCTGCTACATTTTTGCCGTTCTTTTTTGCCGGAATCCATCTTTCTTTTTGCATGTTCATCTTGGATAAGATACGCAAAACTTCGTTGCCGGTGCCATCACCCGGCTCGGTTTCTATGACCAGGTTTTCAATGTAACCTTCTGTATTGACCACAAAGGTTGCTATACATCGTCCCTGTGTTTTATTTTTTCTGGCTTGTTCTGGATACTTCATTTCTTTGGCAATCCACGACATTAGTTTTTGGTTTGAACAATCAATTTTTTGTTGCAATGTCCCATTGTCTTCACATCCAGGAAATCGGGGCATTTCATCTACATCGGCAGCCGACAAACTATTTTTGGATGCAGACTTGCCGGGAGGCGGCGGCGGAGGTGGTGGTGGCGGCGCCACTTCTTCGTAAATAATTTTGCCACTTTTTCCGGGCGGCGGCGGTGGCGGCGGTGGCGGCGGTGGTGCCTGCATCTTTCCTGATCTGCCAGCCTGGTTTGGCGGTGGTGGCGGTGGAGGAGGCGGTGGCACACGCATGTCGTGGGTAATAGGCACAGTATCTGCCATGATGAAATTGACTTTTTCAATTGATCTGGCAGGACTTGAAAAAGAAGAAAACACCATAGCCAACGTACCAAGCATCAGGGGAGAAAGCAAATAGAAAAGCAGCTGCTTGCGATTACTTCTGTTGTGGTTTAGCATATGAATACGATTTTTAATTTCTGATTGAAAAAAAGGACTCACAAAATCAGGCTCTTGCCAGTTTGAGTAGGGTCCTAATAACATTTGAATGTACTTTTCAGCAGACCAGCTTCTGGATACAGATTCATCAGCAATAAACTCGTGGCTTTCTTTCAGTGCTTTTTTGTAAAGCCTAAGCAATGGTTGAAACCAAAAGATGCAATTCAATATTTCCAGACACAGTAAATCAAAGCTGTGGCCCAAACGAATGTGCATTTTTTCATGCTCAATGACGGCACTTAGGGATGACGGATAGGGATGGTCATTGTGAATAAAAATCCATCCAAAAAATGAAAATGGACTGTGAACCTGTGAATGCTGTACTAAGGTATAGCTGTGAAAAGAAGTTTTGCTACCTTCAAGATAAATCCTTACAAGGCGGTACAAACCATAAAAAAACCGGAGGGAGAAAAAGCAGAGGCCGGTATAATAAAGCAGCCACCACCAGCTTGAATAATCATTAAACCCTTGAGCAGCTTGACTGCCAAAATTAATTTCAGGTAAGACACCATAAACCAACTCTCTTGTCTGAGCATCGGCCCAATTGGGTAAAAAACCGGAAAGTGCGGTTGCCGTCAAACCAAAGAGCAGCGTAAATAGTAAGTACCAGCGATTGAGTGCAAAAAAAGTTGTCCGCCTCAATAGGCTGTAGTAAAGTAAAAGAGAGCTTGCCCAGACAAATGCAGATTGTAGCAAAAAGGTACTCATGACTTAAACTTATTTTTTATTTCTTCCAAATCTTTGAGGCTCAAGTCGTTTTCATGAACCAAAAATGAGACCAGTTCATTCATCGATCCCTCAAAATAATGGCTAACCAGTTTTTTTAAGGAAAACCTGGTGTAGGCTTTTTTGTCCACTGCAGCATAGTACTCATGCGTTCTACCATACGTTTTGTGAGTCACAAAGCCTTTTGATTCAAGGATGCGGATTATTGAAGAAATGGTGGAATGCGGTGGTTTGGGGTCTTCCATTTTTTCTATGAGCTGACTAACAGTTGCGGGCCCATAATCCCAGATATATTGCATTACCTCTTCTTCTGCTTTTGTAAGTTTTGAAAGTGATTGATCCATATGGTTTAACTAATAATGCAAATATACAACGTATTTATACGTTATGCAACTTATTTTTACAATAATCTGCAAGAATATTTACATACCACACAAAAGTTTAATAATTGAATATTTACTTGTATTAAATTTTAATCACAAGACAATTTAAAACCAAAAACATAATATTATTTTGATTTCACCTTGAGAAAAATTGAGATCTTACTTATTACCTGGTTTAGTCAAGAGAAGTTTGGCCAAAAAGCCACCTGATTTGAATGAATCCTTATAATCTTGCTTTATGGAAATTAACAGAAACTTCTATATGCAATGAATTATTTCATCACTTCTTTCCACATTTCATATCTGTTACCTAACAGACCGTCAAGTTTTCTAACATAGTTAGCCATCTTGTCTTTGATAAAAAGGGAGGCAAGTCCTTCAAAAATATTGCGGTTGTATTTGTTGGGAAAATGGGTGGGCATGTTATCACCGTTGGGTGCATAAATAACAAAGCTATCATCGTTATTGCCTCTGCCGCACAACAAATAATAATCTGATTCCATTTTGATCGAAGGGTCAACGATACCCTGATCGTTTAAAAAAATACCAGCCTCCCTGCCATTTGCCAGTTTTTTTTGGTCATAGTCGTGAATGAAAACCACCTTGGAGAAGTGATATTCATTTCTGAATGCCTTAATAACATTCTTTTTATACAACTCACGGTCTTCCAGGTGGGTTTTGAGCAAGTGGGAGAGTGATTTTCTTTTTTCTTCGGAAGTGGCAGGATCCTGAATTGTTTTTTGCAACAGATCGGCTTTGTTTTTATTCATATAAATGCGCACCACCAGGGTCCCATTATGTAAGCCCGCCAATTGTTCTGCCGCCGTTGAAATGGCAAGGTCGTAGTCGGACTGTGCATAAAAAGGGCTAATCAGCGTCATCAATATGCCCACAATAAAGATTTTGATATGTTTTTGTCTCTTCACTTTGTATTCAGAAATGTTAAACCATTGGATTGCCCGGCAAGTTATCATTTTTTGTCAAAATGGTAGATTTTGAGCTCAGTTTGAGTTGTCGGATATACATCAAAGCGCAATATTTCTAAATAAGTCCAATTTTTCTCATCTTTGAAGCCCTGATAGTTGTTAACCAAGTAAACCAAAGAATCAAAATGAATTTTTTCATTTCCGAAGAACAATTGGCAGTAAAAGAAGCCGCCAGAGATTTTACCCAGCAAGTATTACTTCCCGGTGTAATTGAAAGGGATAAAAACATGAAATATCCCAAAGAAGAAGTACAAAAAATGGCCGAAATGGGCTTTTTGGGCATGATGGTTGATCCAAATTATGGTGGTGGTGGCATGGATACATTGAGCTATGTGCTGGCCATGGAAGAAATATCAAAGGTCGACAGTTCTTGTTCTGTAATAATGTCTGTCAACAATTCTCTGGTATGCTGGGGACTTGAGACCTATGGAACAGAAGAACAAAAATCCAAGTACCTCACAAAATTATCTACAGGCGAATGGATCGGTTCATTTTGTTTATCGGAGCCGGAAGCTGGCAGTGATGCTACCAGTCAACGCACTACTGCCATTGACATGGGTGACCATTACCTGCTCAACGGCACTAAAAATTGGATTACCAATGGAGGAACGAGCAGTGTCCATCTTGTCATCGCCCAAACCTATCCTGAAAAAGGGCATAAGGGCATCAATGCCTTTATTGTAGAGACCAGTTGGCAGGGTGTAAACATTGGAGCCAAAGAAGACAAATTGGGAATCAGGGCTTCAGATACCCACACCATCATGTACACAGATGTAAAAGTGCCAAAAGAAAATCGTATTGGCGAAGATGGCTTTGGTTTTAAGTTTGCCATGAAGGTTTTAAGTGGAGGTAGAATTGGCATCGCCGCTCAAGCCTTGGGCATTGCAGCTGGTGCATATGAACTGGCAGTAAAATATGCCAAAGAAAGAGAAGCTTTTGGAAGGCCCATTGGTCAACACCAGGCAATTGCTTTTAAGTTGGCAGACATGGCTACAGAAATTGAAGCAGCGCGCCTGCTGGTTTATAGAGCTGCCATTATGAAAGATCAGGGCCTTGATTACACCACCGCAGCCAGCATGGCAAAATTATTTGCTTCAGAAGTTGCCATGAGGCATTCTGTTGAAGCGGTACAGGTTCACGGTGGCTATGGTTATGTAAAAGAATACCACGTGGAAAGATTGATGAGAGATGCCAAAATCACCCAGATTTACGAAGGCACCTCAGAAATGCAGCGAATCGTGATCAGTAGGGCCGTTTTGGCCGGCCAATTGTACGAACCGATATTTTTTCAGGAAGGATAATTCCGTAACCCTTGGAAGGAACCATCACCATTGGGACATTTTTCAATATCCCCCTTAAATTACATTGGTCGTTTGCATTGCTGCTTGCCTACGTTTTATTCAATGTAGTCACCAATGACTCTTTTACCATTGTGGGCATTGTTGCATTCTTATTTTTATGCGTTGTGCTTCACGAATATGGCCACGCTTTGATGGCTAAAAGATTTAAGGTCAATACCAAAGATATAATCCTGTCACCCATTGGCGGTGTAGCCCGATTGGAGAGATTACCCGAAAAACCAGCACAGGAACTGGTCATCGCCCTGGCCGGACCCGCGGTCAATTTATTGCTTGCATCGCTGCTTCTTCTTGTTTTGGTGCTGACAGGTTTTGATTGGAACACTGTACAAAATCCGGGAGTGGTCACTCCTGATTTTACCGATTATCTGGTGATAGGACTTTACATCAATGTAATGTTATTTGGTTTCAACCTCGTACCTGCATTCCCCATGGATGGGGGTAGGGTGCTTCGTTCACTACTGGCTTTGAAGTACGGTCGATCCAAGGCCACACAAATTGCAGGTTGGGTGGGTAGAATCATAGCCCTGCTTTTTATTGCCTACGGACTTTATAATCGGGATTATTTATTTGCCTTCCTGGGCTTATTTATCTTTATGATGGCCAGGGTGGAAATGAACGAGGTTGTGGTCATGGAAAAATTGGTCAATTTAAAGGTGGCCGATTACTGCAGAACCGAATTGGTATCTTACCACCTGGGTGATGCTATGACCGTTGTTGTTGAGAAAGCAAAAAGAGACGGCATCGTTTATGCCATTGTACTCGATAGCTTAGGCTACCCTGCCGGCATGATAACTCCTGTCCAAATTATCAGAGCGCAAGCCATTCAGGATTTGACACAACCTGTGTCTGTTTTTATGGATGCTAAGCTGCATTTCATTGAAATTCACGAAAGCATGAAAACGGCATATGAATATATGCAGAAACACCAATGCGGACTGCTCCTTGTCAACGATGAAAATGGGCAACTTGTGTCGATGTTGGATAAAGACGCTGTTTCCCGGGCTATTGGCCTTTTTTCATAAGTTGGCCCTTTAGCATATTGAATAAAATGACCGATAAGATTAAAATAAAATAATAGGTAAAGAACCTCCAGGTAGAAACGATAAGGTTGGGCAGATCACCCGATAAACTTCCTTTAAACAATACCAGAAATGCAGCCTCAGCTCCACCAGATGCACCGGGAGTGGGTATTATCAGCATGCCCATCCAAATAATCCATTGTTTGATGTACATGTCAAACCAAGTAAATGGAATATCCAGTGAAATGAGAATGATGGCCAGGATGGTAAACTTAGTGAACCACTGATAGAATAAAATAATGATGCTTACTGCAAGCCTCCATTTTCCTGTTTTAACAACATCCAGATAGGTCTGTCCAATGTCAGAAAAATAATGCCGCAAGCCAGCGTTAAATCTGGATAATCGCAACTGCCAACTTTCTGGAAAATACGACAGTATTTTTTTAATAATAAGTTTTACGGTTTTCCATCCCAGTATAATGGCCAGCAGGAAAATACTCAACCCAATCAGCAATGATGAATGTTTTAGTAAATATGCCCCAAGTTGCTCGATTACATGGTGCATGTAGAGTAGCGTCAATACAATGCCCGTGCCGTAAAAAATGATGTCTTCTGTGGCTGACAACAAAACCATAAAAGTAGCCTTGGGCGCTGGCATGCCTTTGTTGACCAGCATGCCTATTTTCACCGGACCACCACCCACTGCTGTAGGTGTGATCGCAGCCCCAATATCGTTTGCCATAACAATGGCGAAAGCCGATTTGAAACTGATGGGGTAGTCCAGCCAGCGACTCCACATCACAATGCGAAAGGCATGTCCGATCCAGGGCGATATGGCCAATATTGTAATAAGTACCAGATAGTACCATTTGATCTGATACAATAATTCAAAAGATTTGGGATCAATGGTGTAAGCCAGAAAAATGGCATGCAACAACAGACCAATACCTATTAGGATAAATAGTCGGTTGATGATTTTATTATAGTCTTTTTCTTTGTTCATGCTTTTGGGTGGGCTTAAAATTCGCTGTATCGTTCTATTAATTCTCTGTCTTTTTCAGAGGCCTTTATTGAATTTATAGCTTTTGAAATTTCTTCAATTGCTTTTTCATTTGCCTTTCCCTCTTCCAGTTGTTGTGTCATCAGCAAGTTTTTCAGTGCAAATAAACTGGATGTGCCTATGTATCTTTTGTATTTGTTCTGGTCAGCGTCTTTGGCTATTTCTTTGTAAAGTTGAATGGCCTGCCTTTGAGCAGAGGCATCCTGATTTAATAAATAAAGATTGTAATAACTGCAGAGTTCATACATTTGATAGGGATTGCTTCTTCCAATTTGGTTGGTAAACCAGGAATTGTATTTCACATCGGTACTACCTGCATACAAAGTTGCTATTTTGGGTGTGAGGTAGGCTGAGTTGTCTTTTTCAAAATTTCCACTTAGTTTTAATGCGTCATCGGGTGACTCCTGAAATAATTGAGCCAGCGCCTCACCCAAAACATTGTATGCTTTTTCCTGCTGAACAATGCGTTTATAGATTGATATTTTATCTGGGGCATCTACCATGCTTAGCGCTCTCGTGGCACTTTCCCTCACCAGGCTATGGGCATCGTGTTCAGCCATGTATATTATTTCTTTGTCAACATTGACAATTTTGCCCGACTGCATCATGGCATTGATAGCATAGTCTCTGAAGAAATAATAAGCATCTTTTAGCGCAAGTGAAGTCAATTCATCTTTTATTGGACTTTCATCTGCCAACATTTGACTTGCCTTGTACTTATCACCAAAGTAAGGAGAGTATTTATAGGTATTAAGCCATTGTTCATCGGTCTTGTTTTCTTCAATAATGCCGGGAATATGGTGGTCGCCGTCAAATACCCAGGTAACTACATCTTTTCGATTGAGTGGGATCACAAATTTTTCATCCCCACCTGTTATTTTAATTCTTTGTTTTTGTACACTGCCATCTGCAAAGTAAATGGCTACATCTGCCGGAAAAGTCCAAACATTAGAAGGTTCCTGAGCTACCGAAATTTTGAGGTTTTGGGATGTCTCATCCCATTCATAATTGACATTGACCTCAGGATGTCCTTTTTTATGAAACCACTGGTCAAAGAACCAATGCAAATCTTCTCCACTCACTTCTTCAAATGCCATTCTTAGTTCATCACCCTCTACTGCAGTAAATTCATTTTTTTTCAGATAATATTGGAGTGAAGCAAAAAATACATCATCTCCAAGGTATTTTCTCAGGTGATGCAAAACCAGGCCCCCCTTATTGTAACTGTGTGCATCAAACATGTCATCTTTGTTGGCATACCTGTAATGAATTAAGGGATGCATGCCATTGAAGCTACTATTGATATAGCCGGCCAACTCATTGGTCCGGTGTTCATCGGCTCTCATTCTGCCATATTTATGTTCCAGCCACAAGTATTCGGCATAGTTGGCAAAGCCTTCGTTGAGAACCAAATTGGCCCAACTTTCGAGAGTTACCAAATTGCCAAACCATTGGTGTGAAAGCTCATGCGCTACGATATAGTCATTGTCGTTGTCAATCATTTCCCGATCCGTCTTTTGTACGAATTCTCCAAAGACGGATGCAGTAGTGTTTTCCATTGCACCTGAAACATAATCTCTGGTTACAATCTGACTGTATTTATACCATGGATAATCATAGCCAAATTTTTGGGTGAAAAAAGACAGCATTTCGGGGGTGTGATTAAAGATTGACTTTGCAAAAGGGGCATATTCTTTTTCTACAAAATACTGCAGTGGAATGTTGTTCCATTTTTCTTCTTCAATGTGGTAATCGCCAACTGCAATCATAAAAAGATAGGGTGCATGTGGCTTGTCCTGAATCCATGTATCTGTTCTGCTTCCATCAACATTTTTCACGCTCTGTGCCAGTCTGCCATTGGAAAGAGTTACATATTGGTTGTCAACGGTCATACTAATTTCTCCTGTACATCTTTCATTGGGTTTGTCGATGGTTGGAAACCACCTTGAATTGCTTTCGGTTTCGCCCTGGGTCCAGATTTGTACCGGTTTTAAGGTATCCGTTTTTAGTGGGTTGATAAAAAACAAACCTTTGTCCGAATGAATTGCATCGCTGCCTGATTCAAGACCTTCATTGGGCTTTGCTGTATAGACGATTCTTAGTCGCAGTGTATCTTTTCTGGTAAAACCAGCGGTACCCCTTACTACCAGGTATTGGCCTGTATTGTTGTAGTCGTATTTTTTAAGACTTACCCGATCAGTCACTTCATGTATGTCCATGCCTTTGGCATCGAGTACAAGGCTATCGCGGACCCCAAAATAGGGTCTCAAATCCAAATCAGCCGTACCCAAAACCCATTGCCTGTGGTAGTTAAATCTAAGGTCAAGTTTGGTATGGATAAGGTCAAAATACCGGGTTGCGGCAGCCTGATAGGGTCGGGCAGGATCATCTTCTTCCAAAAATCGGGCATCATTGCCATTAATGGTAAGTGTGTCCAGAATTTCAGTTTCCATTACATCTTCAATGGGTACCACCAGTGGTTTTTGTGTTTTACAAGCCAATAAGAAGATGAAGGCAAATAGGACGGGGATGTGGGTTTTGTTCAATGTGGAGTTTTTTATCGGTTGCAAAGATGCAAAATCATTCCATTTCATGTACTATTAGATGCGGATCCGGCTATCTTAGTTGGTGAAGATTTCTTTATAAATGAGTCAATATAGTGAACGAATTCTCTTAACTTTCGTTTGCAAAAACCCAGCCAAATAGGTGATTTTTGCAACTTTTTTAGCCGATGGGTTTACAATTTTCACCTTCAAATCCGCATCACAATATGTTCAGTTTAATAAAAGCCAAGCGGTATTTAGACCCATTCACCGAATCCTGGGATCAACTCTTCTGTATACCACATCGCCAATGGCATAAACCATTACGGTAATGCAAAGGGTCATCAGGCAGATGCCATACACTACGGACCAATCAGCAGCATGAATAGAATCGCTGAGCAGCCTGCCCATACCTGGAATATTAAACACTACTTCAAAAACCAGACTTCCGGCTATGGAGGCTGGCAGGCTATTAAAAAGCAAAGTAACCAAAGGCAATAAAGCGTTGGGAAGCGCATGCTTTATGATTAAAGTATTTTCCGAACTACCCCTGCTAATCAACACAGCCATAAAAGTCTCCTTAAACACCAAATCCAATTTGGACCGAATCAACCTAGTCAAAAGAGCTACGTCCTGAAGCGTCAGACAAAAAACTACCGGCGCTATCTTGCCAAGAAAAAGCGACCAACTCTCACCTGAACTGCCCATGTATAAAGGTGTATAAAATATGGGCATGCCATATTGGGGACCCGTAAAAAAAATTAACACCAAAGTAGCAAGCCAAAATCCAGGTACAGAGTAAAGGGCATGTAAAACACTCAGTATAATTTTATCCAGCCATGCAATTTTATTTTTCCACAACCCTATTGCCAATAAAATTGAAATAACAAGTGCAAGTATTAAGTTAATGCCAATTATGGATAGCGTCCATTTTAATGCTCCTGCTATTTTTGTCCTTACAGATACGCCATCTCTGGCTGAAACACCCCAGTTGCCCGAGAGCAAAGAAGACAGGTAAACATGGTATTGATTATTAAACCCCAACCATTTGAACACAGGGTAAGAAAAGTTAACTTTTTCTAACAATTTTACATCTACCAGCTGGCTTGTGTCCGATAATGCACTGCAATCATAACCAGCTTGTTCGGCATCTTCAATGGATTTTCTGATAGAATAATTGGCAAATTGTCGTTTGTTGGGACAATGATTTGAAGGCAGAATTTCAAAATAAAACAAAGGTAGATTTTCTTGTAGCTGGTAGTATTTTTTTTGATATAACTTTTGATAATCCTGTGTACTTTCAGGGTTGATGCCTTCGAGTGCCAGCTGTTTTTCCACTTTGTCTACCTTCACATTTTTACT
>CALMWS010000042.1 GCA_937870795.1 uncultured Bacteroidota bacterium
CCCCTATCCCCTATCCCCTATTCATTAGCTTTGCGGCAAAATTGAAAAATGGGCAGGAGCAAGAATAAGTTGTCGAAGTTTGCAGAGATGATGGATTTTCCGAATGTGGTGCAGAACTTCGATTTTCTTAAGCCCGGGCTGATAGGTGCGGGAGGAAAAGAAGTAGAATATAAAGGAAGGTGGTCAAAGGATTTTTATAATAATGAAAATCCACTGATACTGGAGTTGGCGTGCGGCAGAGGAGAATACACGGTTGCGCTTGCAGCTGCCTTTCACGATAAGAATTATTTGGGTGTAGACATCAAAGGAGCAAGGATTTGGGCAGGTGCCAGGATGGCCATGGAGCAAGGCCTGGCCAATGCCGGTTTTTTGCGCACCCGCATTGAACAAATAGGCTTATTTATGGGAGAAAAGGAGGTGGATGAAATATGGATCACCTTTCCCGACCCATTTTTGTTAAAAGAGAGAAACAGACTGACCCACCACCGTTTTTTGGATTCCTACCTTCCCTTTATTAAGCCGGGCGGCTTAATTCATCTAAAGACCGATGATGATACCCTTTATGAGTTTAGTGTTGAGTCGTTTGCCAGCTGGGGGCATGGTGAAATCATCTACCACAACGCGGATATCTACTCTGGTCCTCTTTACGATCCGGTTTTAGAACATAAAACATACTATGAGCGTCTCAACATGGGAAGAGGGAAGACGATTAAGTATGTGAAGTATCAAGTGTCATAATTCGGGGTATCGGAGGGATCGGGGTATCGGAGGGATCGGGGTATCGGAGGGATCGGGGTACCTGAGGGATCGGAGGTATCGGATACCCGGTTACCCGGTTGCTCCGATACCATGTGCTTGGAATTGAATGAATATTTGTAATTTTGCACTTTCAAAAAAATAAAACCTAATCAAATGATCATTGGTGTACCAAAAGAAATAAAACCGAGTGAAAACCGGGTGGCATTGACACCTGCCGGTGTTATGGAATTTATCAAAGCCGGACACGCTGTGTTTGTGCAGTCTACTGCCGGAGATGGCAGTGGATTTTCAGATGCAGAATATAAAAAAGCGGGGGCAAAAATTTTACCTAAGATCGAGGATGTCTACAAAAAGGCAGAAATGATCATTAAGGTAAAGGAGCCTATTGCCAAGGAATACAAACTCATTAAGAAAGACCAGCTTTTGTTTACTTACTTTCACTTTGCTTCTTATGAGCCATTGACCAAGGCCATGATCAAAAGTGGTGCGGTATGTTTGGCTTACGAAACGGTGGAATCACCAGACAGGTCGCTTCCTTTGTTGATTCCCATGAGTGAGGTGGCCGGAAGAATGGCCATCCAGGAAGGTGCCAAATACCTGGAGAAACCCATGGGTGGAAGAGGTATTCTTCTCGGTGGAGTACCGGGTGTAGCACCTGCCAAGGTATTGGTATTGGGAGGCGGTATCGTAGGAACCCAGGCAGCCAAGATGGCAGCGGGCTTGGGAGCCAAGGTAACCATCCTCGATGTAAGTTTGAAAAGACTGCGTTACCTGGCAGATGTCATGCCTGCCAATGTGACTACCATGATGTCTAATGAATATACCATCAGAAAACTGATTAAAGATCACGATTTGATCGTAGGTGCTGTATTGATACCAGGTGCCAAAGCTCCTAACCTCATTACCAGGGACATGCTCAAAGAAATGAGACCAGGCACCGTAGTTGTGGACGTGGCTGTGGATCAGGGAGGATGTATCGAGACCTGCAAACCTACCACGCACGACGATCCTGTTTATGTTGTGGATGGAGTACTGCACTACTGTGTGGCCAACATGCCGGGAGCGGTTCCATATACCTCTACCATTGCCCTTACCAATGCAACCCTGCCTTATGCGCTTCAATTGGCTAACAAAGGCTGGAAAAAAGCGTGTGAAGACAACCTCGAATTGAAGTTGGGCTTAAACGTGGTGAACGGTAAAGTAGTATACAAGGCTGTGGCCGAAGCTTTTGGGCTGAAGTATACACCGATTGAGCAAGTGATGTAATGCTCTTTTATTTTCCAAAATAGCATATAATCTTATAATATAAAAGGCTCCTGTTGGAGCCTTTTTGATTTTAAAGATAAGTTCAAATAAAGAGATCGAGGTGGGAAGAGCTAATGGTTCTTCCCAAAAAGAGGGCAGCTTTCTGATCAAAGTCGGTGGGGTCATCGGTGGTGTAAAACTGGTGGCTGCCACTTTGGGATAAGCGGGCCTCCATTTCAGTGTGCCGCTTAAGATAATCGTTAAGTTTCTGGGCAACAATCTGACCTTGCGAAATCAACCGGATATGTGAAGGCAGATACTGCTGGATTTTATCGCGGAGCAATGGATAGTGCGTACATGCCAGGATAATGGCATCAATTTCGGGCGACTGATTCAGCAGTTCGTCAATGTATTTTTTAACAAAGTAGTCGGCACCAGGACCCAGGTG
The DNA here is from genome assembly GCA_937870795.1 of uncultured Bacteroidota bacterium. Taxonomy (GTDB): domain Bacteria; phylum Bacteroidota; class Bacteroidia; order Chitinophagales; family Saprospiraceae; genus JADKBO01. Next base: position 2,453 of record CALMWS010000042.1, read on the forward strand.
TTCGTTGTTTTCAACAAGGGGAACCCACATAGGGCATGCCAATTGGTGCACATGGATGTCTGGGAAAAATTTCTCAATTTCAATGACATAGGATTGGGACAAAACCGTGCCTTTGGTAGCAAAAATGCCCACGTGCCGGGTTTTGGTATATTCACCTATTACTTCTGTAGTAGGTCGGATGACACCCAAAACTCTACGATTGGAATCGTAGTCTGGCAAGTCTCTCTGCTGGATGGTGCGTAAAGCCTTGGCAGAAGCTGTGTTACACGCTAAAATGACAAGTGGACAACCCAATTTGAAAAGTTTTTTGACGCACTGCCATGTAAATTCGTGAACCGTCTCAAAACTGCGATTGCCGTAAGGTACACGGGCATTGTCGCCCAAGTAGATGTAATCATAATTGGGCATCAACTGCTCTATTTCGCGAAAAACAGTGAGTCCACCGTAACCGGAGTCAAAAATACCAATGGGCGAGGCCAAATTATTTTGCATTTTTATGAATTACACAACAAATAACGTTTTTTTTCAAAATATAAAGGTCATATCGGTACCAAAATTGAAGAAGGCATAATGCAGATGGGATAACAATCTCCTCAAAGCATGAAAAAGTGTATTTTTGACAAAATTTGAATAAAGATGAAGCAGATGAGTCTTTTGGTATTGATAATGGGTGTGATGCCATTATTTGGTCAATTCAGTGGCAAATACAGTTCATTTTTTAATGGAGACAATATCAGGCTTGAGTTGAAACAAAAAGACAAACTCATAACCGGCACTATGACTGACAGTCAGCAAAACTACGTGATAGCAGCAGAAAAGACCGCAGCCGGATTTGAAGGCACCGCTAAGGATGATAAAATAGGTATAACATTTCTGGTAACTGGTAACCTTACACCAGATGGTCTGGACATTGACTTTGATGTAGAGTACGAAGGCAGCAGAACAGATGCCTTTCTCGTCAATTTTGTTAAAGAAGGCAAAGAAAAAAATACTGCCAGTGAAGGAGGCAAAAAAGGAAAAAAGCCCATTGACAAGCGCATCATAGGTCAGTGGAAACACGAAAGTTTTTATTCCTCAGGATACGGTGCTGATGCTATGAGCGGAAGCAACGTACAATATCTGTCCTTTAATGAAGATGGCTCCATGACAGATATGGGCAATGAAGCAAGCATCAGTGGATCCAACTATTCCGGCAATTCGGGAAAAGGAAGCGGCAACGGCACAGTATCAAATGTGTGGTACTACACGAAAGGCAATCAGATCATAGTTTACACCCTGGTCAATGGTGCCGAACAGGAGACACCAATGGGTACCTATTATATTGAGGACGGTAAGTTGTTGATCACGGCAACAAACGGTGAAAAAATGTTGTTGCAAAGAGTTCGATAATGTCATTACAAACGGGACATGAAAGGCCGGCGGTACTGCTGCTCACGCCCCCATTTACCCAACTCAACACACCCTACCCGGCTACCCAATACCTAAAGGGCTATTTAAATACTTTGGGTATTCATAGTAAACAAGCTGATCTTGGTATTGATGTCTTTCATTCCATCTTTTGCAGAGCTGGCATAGAAGCCATTTTCGACGTAACAGAGGAAAGTATCGTCCATTTGAATGAAAACATAAAACACATATACCAACTACGATTCAGGTATATTGAAACCATAGATAGTACCATTCAATTCTTATGCGGGCAAAATGCTACGATGGCCTATGCCATAGCCAATAGAAACCTTTTGCCGGAAGCGGGTAGGTTTGAAAGCGTGATGGATCTTGATTTCAAATTTGGAGAAGCGGGCATCCAGGACCAGGCCAAACACATGGCTACCCTCTATCTTGAAGATTTAGGAGATTGGATCACCGCTGTTGTCGATGCCAATTTTGGTTTCACAAGGTATGCTGAACAACTTGCTTCTTTGGCATCCTCATTTGATGGGCTTTATGCAAGTTTGCAACAGAATGGCACATTTATGGCTCAGAAAATTGAGCAATGTCTTGAAAATTATTGTCACCAATGGCAACCGGATCTCGTAGTGATTACCCTGCCATTTCCCGGCAACGTATTGGGTGGATTTTATGCTGCACGATGGTTCAGACAGCACCATCCATCGGTTCGCATTGCAATGGGAGGAGGTTATGTCAACACTGAATTGCGAAGTCTCAGCGATGAACGGGTATTTGAATATGTAGATTTTGTGTCGCTTGACGACGGAGAGTTGCCATTGGCCTGTATTATTGAAGTAATTGATGGCAAAAGAAAGTGGCATGAGCTCAAAAGATGTTTTGTGCACAGAGATGGTGTTATTCAATACATCAATGGTGCCACAGAAAAAGACATTGCACAGAGAGATACCGGCACTCCGGATTATAGTGGCCTGCCACTCAAAAAATATCTGTCTTTTGTTGAAATCGTCAACCCGATGCACCGATTGTGGAGTGATGGTCGGTGGAACAAACTAACCCTGGCGCATGGCTGCTATTGGGGCAAGTGTTCGTTTTGTGACATCAGTCTTGATTATATCGATAGGTACGAACCCATTGCTGCTACACAATTATGCGATAGGATTGAGGCCATTGTAGCCCAGACCGGAGAAACTGGTTTTCATTTTGTGGATGAAGCAGCTCCGCCCGCATTGATGGCTGAATTGGCGCTTGAGTTGATTCACAGGGGCATCACCATTACCTGGTGGACCAATATTCGTTTTGAAAAAAATTTTACACCTGACCTTTGCCGCCTATTAAAGGCATCAGGGTGTATAGCAGTTACAGGTGGTCTTGAAGTAGCCTCGGATCGCTTGTTGGCTTTGATGAAGAAAGGAGTGTCTGTAGC
>CALMWS010000043.1 GCA_937870795.1 uncultured Bacteroidota bacterium
TGGCACTACAACGCACCCGATTGGCCAATCAATCTACCTTTCTGGCATTTCTTCGTACCGCTATGTATTTTCTAATAGCGGGCTTAAGCGTCAAGAATTTTTACACCCTTCATGATGCCCGGATTTTTGAAAACCTTTTGCTGGGCTTTTCTGTGTTCCTGTTTATAGCAGGGGTATTCAATTATTTCCATCAATACAGGCTGATCAAAAAAAGTGAAATCCATGTTGGAAACTACCAACTGGAATACTTAAAAAAGAAAGTTTCCAAAAGCAGGTAATCAAACCCAATCGATGTCTTCATCGCTGACACCGTCTATTCCCATAAAATGCTGGATCAATCGCACTACGGTCACTACATCTTTTTGACAATAGGTGACAATTCTGTCGAGCCCATGGTCTTCCCAGTACACCCTGCCAACCTGACTGCCATCGATATCATCTTTGGGTGTTGGGATATCGAGGGTAGCTGCGATGAGTTCGAGTGAAGTGTAATTTTTAATATCTCCAAATCTCCACAAATCCATAGTATCTATAAGAAATTCGGTTTGCCATGGTTTTTTACCTGCAACATTGAGGAGTGCCGGAAGTGCCATACGATGTTTGATCAGCCTTCTGCAAATAAAGGGTATATCAAACTCTTTGATGTTGTGGCCACAAAGGAAAAATCTTTCGGGGTCATTGAAGTGTTGGCTCAGCAACTGTGTGAAATCTTTGAGCAACTGCTTTTCATCATCTCCGGCAAAACTTTTCACTCTAAGTTTGTTTTCTGCGTTGAGATAGGCCACAGAAATACATACAATTTTAGAGTATTCAGCAAAGATGCCTGCCTTGGCCTCGTAGAGAGCAGCAATTTCATCAATATCTGAGATTTGTAAATTTTTTTGGATAGAAATGGCCTTTTTGGTCCATAATTTTTGAAAAGTTTCATTTAATTCCTGAAAATGGTGTTTTTCAGAAACAGTTTCAATATCCAGAAAGAGGATTTTGTTGAGAATTTGTGTTGTTAGGTTCATTGCATTAAGGGTTTTCACTAGGTGCAAATTAATAGTATTCATTGAATTTTGTCAGATTATTTGATGTTTGCGTAATAAAAATTGATCTTTGTCCCGTTATTGAGAGAAAAACTAAAGATGGAAATGAACATGAATAGCAACAGATCAAAACAGAACTTTACTGCCTGGGCCATAGTGGCCATTATAGGTCTTTTGGGCCTTAATGCCTACCAATGGTTTATCAACAGTCAGTTGAAAACAGAAAATACAACCCAGCAGACCATCCAGCTTGACCTGGAAAAAGCACAGGCTGAATTGAACCAGGACTATCAGGATGCATTGGAACGATTGGAAGAGCTGAGAGGTGACAACAAAGAGGCAAATGATCTCATCGACGCACAGAAAAAGGAACTGGAGGTGCAAAAAGCTAAAATTTCTGAGATGATCTGGACCAAAAGGGAATTGGGCAGAGCCAAGGAAGAAATTACCAAGTTGAATGCTCAGGTCACTGATTATGTAGCCCAGATCAATTCCTTAAAAAATGCCAACGCGGAGCTGACAAACGTCAACACCCAATTGACTTCCTCTAACCAGGAATTGTCTGCCAATCTTGAACTCACCAAAAAGGAAAAGGAAGAAATTGCGCAGGCAAGGGCAGTGCTGGCATCCGATAAAGAAAAACTTGCCAAAACCAATG
>CALMWS010000044.1 GCA_937870795.1 uncultured Bacteroidota bacterium
TAGATCTATACCAACATTGGTTTGATCTGTGGTCTCCCATTTGAGATCCGGGTTGCCATACGACACCTGGGCTGCACTTGGACCTGATAGCGGTGAAGTAGGTGTACGGCGATAGTAATTGATCAGGCCATACCTGGCATAGTTGGAGATGCCTTCCTGGTTGCCGTTTCTACCCCAGCCTACCCTGACTTTGAGGTCTTCGATGGCAGAGATGTCTTTGAAGAAATCAAGCGATGATGCCCTCCAAGCGAAAGAAACAGCGGGCATTACCCCCCAGTGATGCGCAAGTTTTGATGAGCCATCTCTCCTAACAGATGCAGAAAAGATATAGTTGCCGTCGTAATTATATGTGGCTCTTCCGAAATAAGATGCAAGTGCCCATTCTGAACGATTGGTAGAACCGGTAATGGTATTGGCTGCATTGAGTGTTTTTACCGCTGTATCATCCGGAAAGTCGTTGCCTTGCAAATAGGAATCATTCCACGTTTGTTTCTGGTGACTGCTTCCAATCAATGCAGTATATTGGTGCTTGCCACTTTCTCCTGAGTAATTGATTGTATTTTCTGAAAGCCAGGTATAGGTAGTTGATTTATCGGCTATGCCCACCCCATTTTGATTCCTGCCATAGTTGGTGCGGAATGGGTCAAGATAATAATCCCATTGATGGGTTTGAAAATCTATACCTAAGTTGCTTTTAAATTTAAAGCCTTTGCCAAAATTGACATTCACATAGGTATTGCCAAAAAGCCTGTTGTCGCGTTGCAATTGTTCAGGCCCCTGCATGTAGGCGATGGGGTTTTCCCAGCTAGGTTGAAATGGATTTGGATCAAACTGCCCTGAGCCATCTGCTTTATACACCCTTAAAAAAGGTGGCGTATTGAGGGCGCTCATGATGACGCCACCACGGCCTGAACTGGCATTGTCTTGTGTGTTTTTGGTATTGGAAAGAATGGTATTAATGTTGGTTCCCACGCTCAACCATGATCTGATGTCATTGTCGAGATTGAGGCGTAGTGAATACCTTTCAAAAGAAGCAGGTTTGACAATGCCGTCACTCTTGAGGTAATTGCCTGATAGCAGATATCGGGATTTGTCTGTACCCCCTGAAACAGAAAGTTGATAACTTTGGTTAGATCCTAGTCCAAATACTTTGTCATTCCAATTGGTATTGGCGGTCCATGTAGGGTCGAGACCACCGGGGATTATTTCATCCATTAATTCTCTGTACCTGCGTGTTGACAAAACATCGATGGTTTTGTTGAGTCGGGTAACACCGTAATAGGCATTGAATGAAACCAGGGTTTCTCCTGCCTTGCCTCTTTTGGTGGTGATGAGCACCACTCCGTTGGCAGCTCTTGCACCATAAATAGAAGACGAAGATGCATCTTTGAGTACGG
>CALMWS010000045.1 GCA_937870795.1 uncultured Bacteroidota bacterium
TTTATCCCCGAAATTTCTTCTTCTAATTTTATGGTTTGCTTCCGGTACTTTGCTTGTTTCACAAAACCCTTATGATGAGGCATGGGAACAACTCAATAACGCCCGGGTAGATGAAGCTATATCTCTTTTTGAGAAGGCGGTTGTTTTACCTGAATACAAAGAAAAATCTGCTTTGTGCCTTTCTTACCTGTATTCTCATTTGGGCAAACCAGAATTATCTTCCAGGTATTTTGGCGAGTTTTTTGATAGCAGTAAGGATCCTTATCCAGCCTTGTATGCTATGTGGGGCGAAGATGGTGTAGCCGGAAACAGGGGATATCGGGAAGCGTATCAGGTAGAGTTGTTAAAAAAACTGGAGGCAGATCCCCGCAACAAAAGCAGACTTTTAGCCGGTACGCTGTATGTACTTCACATGTCGGAATTTATGAAGTACAACTCTAAGGCTGCTTATGAATATTCATCCAGAATCAAAAACATCGAAGATTGGATGATGGTTGGTCCTTTTGACAACACCATGAACAGCGGTTTTGATAAAGATTTTGGACCATTAAACCAGCCCGAGGACCAGACCATATTCAAATCAAAGTATGGAGCCGATGTGCAATGGTTTGTACCCAAGCACAAATCAAAAGATGGCTATACTCTTAAACATTTGTACTTCAATAGCAACAACTCCATCGTTTTTGCACAAACTTTTGTGCAATCTGAAATTGAAAGAGATCTTCTCCTCAAATTTGGCTATTCCGGCTCGCTTAAATTGTGGCTCAATGATTCACTGATTTACGAAGAAAGTGAACATAGAGAAACAGAGATGGATTATTATATCTATAAGGTGAGGCTCAATAAAGGATATAATCGCATCCTTGTGCAATTGGGAGACTTTGAAGAAGAGTATGCTAACTTCACTCTCAGACTTACGGATATGGACCACAATGCATTTATACGACCTTGTGAAACATCATTTAAACCTTATACCAAAGGTATAAAGCTGGCAGAAAGACAAACTTTTTTTGCTACCCAGGCATTGACTGAAAATTATAAGAATTCAGGTAGCATTCTAGATGGTTTGTTGTTGGCCAAAGCCTACAGAAGGTCAGGTGAAATATACAAAGCAGAGGAGATTTTAAAAGAGTTGCTGGTTATTGCGCCAAAGAATTTTTTTGTCTTAAGAGAGCTTGTATTGTTGTTTAGTAACGCCAAGGACAATACCAATCAAAATAAATACTATGATACCTTTCAGGAGTTGTATCCAGAGGACCATGACATTTTGAGAAATAAAATTGCTGACTACATCAAAAAACAGCAAAAGGAGCTAGCCAAGTCAACCTATAAGACATACATTGAAAAGTATCCCAATGTTGAAGAACAATATGCTTTTGACATTGCATTTGCTAAACTGGATCAGGACCAGCAGAAGGAAAATTATCTGATCAACAGGTGGTACGATCTCTTTCCAAATTCATATAGTGCTATGGATGCAAAGTACGATATGGAGAAAGCCCAAAAAGGCACAGTTGGCAGTGTAAATAAAATATTAGAAAATTTCTTAAAGAAAAGATACAGTTATCAGCACATCATAGAACTGACCGGCAACTATGCAAGTGTGGGGGATGTAGATAAAGCTTTTGATATACTCAAAAAATGTGCAGACCACACTTTAACTTCATTCAATGCTCAGCAAATTACAGCTTACCTGCTTACACAAATTCAACAATATGACCTGGCTTTAAAAAACTATAAAAACATTGTTGCCAACCGACCTTCAGACTATGATACGTATTCAAAAATTGCGGATTTATTCAAGGCAGAAAGTGCCACGGATTCCGCTTCCTATTATGCAAATAAAGCATTGAGTTTTTACCCCTATTCTTTTTCATTAAATGAGCAGATCAGAGAACTGGCAGGTTTGGCGGTGGCGTCTTCATATTGGAGAAAAATTGACCTCAAAGAAGAGATCAAATCATTTGAACAAAATTTCAAAACGGATCGTCCGGATATTTATACGATTGTTTTATACGACAAAGCCACAATTTATTATAAGTCGGGAGCGCATGCCCTTGGAGAACGATTCATATTAAAAATCAACGATGAAAAAGCAATTGAACGGTTTCAACGGTACAATGTCGGGGGCTTTGACTATATGGACGTAGTCATCCAGGACGCTCAAACCATTAAAAAAAATGGAGAAAAATTGGATGCTGAACAGTACGGCAGAGAAATGGTTTTTACCAATCTTGAAATTGGAGATTACATATATTGTTCATATATCAACAAACAGAGTTATGGCTCTAAATCTACTGAATTCAATAGTGAAATTTGGAGACCAAATAGTTTTGTACCTACTTATAAAACATCACAGACCCTTTTTTTTGAGAATGGCACTCCCTGGGTTGATACCATTTGTAATGGTGAAAGTAGCCTTGTAAAAACTAAACACGACAACTTTACCCAATATACTTGGTCATCTGTTTCACCCAAAACGCTTGAGGACGAATCTATGATGACCGGCGAATACGACAAAGCTCCGGCAGTACAATTTGCTTTAAAACACAGCTGGAAAGATATAGTGCAATGGTACAGTGATATTTCTGCTCATCAGGCAAAATCTGATTTCACCATAAAGATATTAACAGAAGAATTATTGGGTGAAAAAAACCTTACCGATCTCGAAAAATTTCAGAAAATATATGAATTTGTCTGCACTAATATCCAATACAGTTCCATTGATTTTAGACAGAGCAACATTGTGCCACAAAAGGCTTCCAAAGTTTACCATTCCCGCCTGGGTGATTGCAAAGATGTGTCAACATTATTTGTTTCTATTGCAAGAGAGGCTGGGCTTAAAGCACATTTGATCTTAATTAATACAGAGGCAAAAGGGCTGTTTGATGTGTTGTTGCCTGCCCTTGATTTTAACCATTGTATTGTAAAAATATACTTCGGCAACAGTTCCATGTACCTGGAACTTACAGACAAGTACCTGCCATTTGGTCATCTTTATGCATCTCATTTCAACGCACCCATTTTGGAAATTCCAAATGGCAAAATTCCAGATGATGTGAACGTAGAGCGCCTGAAATTTAATCCAGGATATGAAAATAAAATCCTTAGATCAAGTAAAATCACAATCGACAAAGGACTTAAGATGCGCATAGTCACCAAAACCACCAATATTGGCACAAGTGCTTCAGATATTTGTAGCGCCTATTACAATGTGCCTGCCGAAGAACAGAAAAAGATGTTAAAACAGGCTCTGAGTGCTGACTTTAAATCCAATATCACCATAGACAGCTGTCTGATGGGCGACCTGAAGCCACTCCAGGATACCGGTTATTACACCAGTCAATATGTTGTAGAAAATGAAGTTTTAAAACTGGGTAGCTTCAAATCTGTTAAAATTCCCGTAACCGATAAACTTGCTTCCACAGATATTTTTGATGACAAAGAAAGGAAATACGATTTTGATTTTGTCAGGTATGAACCCTTCGAATATTACAGTCACGAAATGGAAGTAAAGCTTGACAATGAATTGACATTTGTGGAAGTTCCCAAAAACATCGATTTGACCTACAATGGTTGCAAGTATAACCTGATCTTTGAAAAACTATCTGAAAAACAAATGAAAATTAAAAGGACATATACTGTAAACAGGAAAATTGTTGAGGCGGCTGGTTTTGGCCTGTTCAAAGAATTTATTTCTGCTATTAACGAAGCCGAAAACACACATTTACTGCTTAAGTAGCTTTTATATTTTTATTAATAAATGTAGAATAATGTTAGCAATTCGCCTGTATTTTTACCTGACTTTGACTCTGGGTTATGCTGTGTCTCAATCAAATGATCAGTGGCTGCTGTTTTTGAGAAGTCAATTAGAGCTAACTGTAAAAGATCAAAATTCCTCACAATACCAACCGTCAAAAGATATTAAAAAGGCTAAACTTTGGCTGAAAAACACCATTGAAGCTTTCTTCAAAAATTACGATAAAAACCATGGGGACTTTTCTGAATTCTGCACGGTGGAATACACCGCCTTTAAAACAGATGCCACCAACGTTGATATGGGAGATGGCTTAAGCCTTGATGCGTACAATGCGAAATGGTCAACCAGGGTTGGCCCATACGCAGGCATCAACACAGGATTTATGGTGTCTGCACAAGATTTTGGCACAATAAAAGTGGCTTCTTGTGAATATGTAAAAAAGGATGACAAAGGGCGTTTACATTTCAAAATTGTAATATTTGATACAGACTATAAAGCAGAATATTTGCGAACGGTTGTATTACTTAAAACAGGAAAATCTTTTTTAATAGATGATGTTCTTGAATTGAGTGAAAAATTTGAAGAGTAAAGGCTTTATTTATTTGTGGACAAATGGCTCCAAATTCCGATTATCAGAAACAATCACATCTTTGGTTTGATTAATATTCACCTATATGACAATAACCAGAACAGATTCAACAGATCCAGCATTTTTAAGTTTGGTCAAAAAATTAGACGCTTACTTAGGCCAGGTAGATGGCGAAGAGCACAAATTTTATCATCAATTCAACCAGGTTGATGCTCTTAAAAATGTGGTAGTTGGTTTTGAAGGTGAAGTAGCTGTGGCTTGTGGAGCTTTCAAACCCCAATCTGATGACACGGTAGAAGTGAAAAGAATGTGGACGGAGGACTCTTTTCGGGGCAGGGGCGTAGCTGGTATGATTCTTAAGGAATTGGAGCATTGGGCTGCCGATTTGGGCTATTGCTACTCTGTGTTGGAAACAGGAAAAAGAATGCCGGATGCCATAGCACTTTACTCAAAACACGGATATGTGATAACCGAAAATTATGGTCAATATATTGGAATTGAAAACAGCGTCTGTTTTCGTAAAGAAATAAAGAATAACATCTAAGATCAAATGGCAACAAATTAATCGGGGTGATGAAGATATTAAATGTGCATGAAAGGACACTGCCTGTTGCTGTTGATAAAGTTTTGCCTCTGTTTCACAGCCTTTCTTCAGATAAGGATCTTTTCTGGCCGGTGGAAAATTGGCCACGAATGCGTTTTAAACAAGGACTTAAACTTGGGTCAATCGGCGGGCATGGACCTATAAAATATGAAGTGATTGAGTATGACGCTTTAGGGCTTATTTCATTTAGATTTCTTAAGCCTGAGGGCTTCCGTGGAAGTCATACTTTTAAAATTACGGCTGTTGATGGTTCTCATACCAAATTGCACCATGAGATTAAGATGGATGCCAGCTCATTGGATTATCTGTACTGGAGCTTTGTTATTCGCTGGTTACACGATGCTTTGATGGAAGATGCCTTTGATAAAGCAACAAATTATCTCACAAATACAAACAAGCATACACCCTGGAACTGGTGGGTAAAGATTTTGAGATGGTTACTCACGAGTAAAAAAATGAGTAAAAAAGTGCCCTCTCCACACTGAACATCACTTCCTCTAGCCTGAAACTCAACCATAATTTTGAATCTCGGGATCAACTGGTGGTGAGATTCGGTTGATTCAATGTATTTTTGAGCCAACAAATCAAGTTTCGTTTCATGGAAGAGCAAATCCAATCCTCCTTCGATAAATTAGCAGGAAAAATTCTGGGATGGCTGGATGCCTTCATCTACAATTTACCCAATATTATTATTGCCTTTGGGGTGTTTTCGCTGACATATTGGGCGTCGGGTAAGCTGGAAAAATTGTTTCAACATTACTTGCTTAAAATGGTGAAGCATGCAGCCATCAGGACACTTTTGGCCAGGATCATATCTACCTTTATCGTGCTATTGGGCATAATCCTCGCGCTCTACATTCTAAATCTTGAAACTACAATAAAGTCATTGCTTGCCGGAGCAGGACTTGCCGGGCTTGCCATCAGTTTTGCCTTGCAGGGCACATTATCCAATACCTTGTCTGGCTTACTCATTGCTACAAATAGCGATATCGAAATTGGAGATTGGATAGAAATAAATGGAATGAGTGGAGAGGTGGTTGCCATAGAATTGCGCAACACCAAATTGAGGTTGGCTGATAATTGTATTGTATTTATGCCCAACAAGTTGATCCTGGATACAGCTGTAAAGAATTACAGTAAGGAAGAAGGACAATGGGTCAATATTCTGGGTGGAGTAGGAAACCAAAGCGATTTGAATGAGGTGAAAAATGCTGTGTTGGCTTCATTCGATGATGTTCCTTTTGATATAGACACTTCTACCATCACATTTCAGTACACTGGATTTTCAGAGGATGTTGTCAACTTTGAAATCCATTTTTTGGTTAACGGCATCAATTATGGTCAGGCAAAAGAAGTCAAGAGTTGGGTAATTCAGCAGATACAAGAGACCTTGTTGCAAAGAGCCATTGTCATTGTATTGCCACTTGGTAATTAGTCGATTTTAGAATTGATGAAGCAAAACAGAAACTTAGAGTTCCGTCAAAAACAAGTAACCAGCCGATTAGCATCAATTGGCATAAATAATTGGGAAAATTTGATCGATTGGGTCAGAGCTTTGCCTTATGGCAGAAATCAAAGCAGGAACAACCCCTTACTTGTTTTGGAGGAAATGAAAGGTACATGCAGTACCAAACACGCTTTTTTAAAAATGTATGCCGATGAAAATGATGAGCTCAAAAAAACAAAATTGGTAATAGGCATCTTTAAAATGAATGAATTAAATACACCGCAAATTGCAGAAATTCTGAAAGAATGTGGTTTGGCTTATCTACCGGAAGCGCATTGTTATCTGATTTCAGGAAAGGTCAGAATTGATGCCACAAAAAGAGGATTTAACATCGCAGATTTCGAAGAAGATATCCTGAAAGAAGTACCTATAGAAATCGAACAAATTGGTGATTATAAGGTTGATGTGCACAAAGCTTTCCTGAAAAATTGGCATGTGGAAAACAAATTGAATATGGATTTAGAGGATCTTTGGAAAATCCGTGAAAAGTGCATTGATGTTTTGTCAATACAGGAATAAAATTTGATTAACCGAAAAAATAAATTTTGTTACCAACATGAAATATTTGAAATTAATGTTCTTCAACTTAATAGGTATTATCACGATGTGGTCAATTTCATCCTGCAACTATGCAAAATCCAACCAGCAGGTGCTGGTATCCTCAGATTGTGGTATGAAATGGAGCCTGATTAAGGCTGGTGAAGCCGTACCCAAAGCAGGTATTAATCCCTGTTATATGAAGGTAGTCATACCTAATTTCCCCATGCAGGGAGAAAGTAAGTTTATCAGCAACTTAAAAGACCGTGTACGGGCCAATGTGCACATAGATTATGATTATTCAATAATTGCACCTCTGGAGTTTATCAAACAAGCCAAGTTTTTGGGAAAGGCCAATGTGAGTCCGGATGATGAGGCAGCTTTGGGCAGATCATTCGAAGGTGCTGAAAACATGGTGATTGATAAGCGAATTAAGGATGTGGCAAAATCTGTTTTTATTGATGCTGATATTGTAGAATTGGATCAGTCAGAAATGGAAAATCACTTGTTGGAAGCAAGTAATAAAGTTTTGGAACCCCTGGGAGTAAGGTTAAATTTTATCACCCTTACTTTTGATTTGGATGAGCAGACAAGACAAGCCATTGATGTTTCTACTGCGATGAAAATTTATGAGAGCCGTGGACTTACGGAATTGGGTAAACAAGTGATGATTCAGAGGGCAGGGGCAACGAAGATGGTGGTGGAGAATAAAACTTACCAGCCAGTATTGAATGAAGATGATAAGTAACATGCCTCCTTATGAAGAAACATTCGTTTTTTGAACGCTTCATTACTGGCAAAAAAGACAATAATTTAGTAGATTTAAAAAGTAGCATAAAACACGCTTATGAAATATTGGCTGAAAGTTATGATGTCAGAATTGATACCAAGCCACACAATGCTTATTATGACAGACCAAACACCTTGTCATTGTTTTCTGAAATTGTTGGCAAAAGAATATTAGATGCTGCATGTGGTCCAGGAAAATATGCGCAAATTTTGTATCAAAATGGGGCCAGTGATGTGGTGGGCTTTGACATTAGTCCAGCAATGATCGAAAAGGCAGTTATCAGAAATGGCAATCAAGGAAAGTTTTTTGTTCACGACCTAGACTTGCCTATACCAATAGAAGAAGGCGAAAGTTTTGATTACATTTTGTGTGCGCTGGCACTTCATTATTTGGAAGATACAACAAATGCAATGAAAGAATTTCATCGATTGCTGAAACCCGATGGACATTTAATTGTATCGGTGGAACATCCTTTTTATGATTATTTATACTACAAGTCGAATAACTACTTCAACAAGGAACGAGTAAGTGCAATATGGAGAGGCTTTGGTTCTGCTGTAAAAATCGAGAGTTTTCGCAGGTCTATGGGAGATACAATTTCTCAGTTTACAAGCAATGGTTTTGTGATTGATAAAATTTTAGAACCTTTGCCGACAAAAGAATTTGAGACGGCAGATCCCAAACATTATAAAGAACTTATGAGTTTTCCAGCATTTTTATGTATCAGAGCTAAAAAACACTAAACCAAATACAATTGTTAGTTTTGAAACAATGACTGTTTTAATATTCTAAGAAATGTATAACAATACAAAAGATTTTGTGATATTTGGTATCATTGTCATAAAATGACAGAATAGAGATCTAATGTACAGCCTTGGACTAGATATAGGTAGCTCATCCATCAAAATTGCCCTGGTGGATATTTCCGAAAACTTGGAAGCGACAGTGGTGCGAGTGCCCGAAGCAGAGATGACCATTCAAAGTCCTCGCATTCACTGGGCAGAGCAAGACCCTGATGAGTGGTGGCGACATTCACTGGAAGGGATCAATAAAGCCATTCAAGTGGCAGGCATACAAGCTGAACAGATACATTCCATTGGCATTGCCTATCAGATGCACGGACTCGTGCTTATTGACAGTGTGGGCCAACCCTTGAGACCAGCCATCATTTGGTGCGACAGTCGTGCAATTGAATCGGGCAAGTCCATTGAATCTGGACTCAACGAAAATATCATAAAAAATTCACTTTATAATCTACCTGGAAACTTTACCGCGTCTAAGTTAAAGTGGGTAATGGACCACGAAGCAGCTATCTTTGATAAGGTTGACAAAATCATGCTTCCTGGCGACTATATTGCTTTTCGCATGAGTGGGGAAGTGACCAGTACTTTCACCGGCATGTCAGAAGGCGTGTTTTTTGACTTTAACCAACATGGAATTTCCCACGAAGTTTTAGCTGCCTTGGGCATAAACGAAGCTGTTTTTCCAAAGTTAGGAGGCAGTTTTGATAACCTTGCAAGCACCAATGCTGATTTTGAAAAACTAACAGGGATCAAAGCAGGTACACCCATTTCTTACAGGGCGGGCGATCAACCCAATAATGCATTTGCTCTTGGGGTATTGAAGGATGAAGAAGCAGCAGGTACAGGGGGTACTTCAGGGGTCATATACACGGTTAGCAGTAGGGCAACTTACGATGCACTCAATCGTGTCAATACCTTTGCTCATGTTAATCACGACAAAGACCTGCCTTCTTTTGGAACATTACTTTGCATCAATGGTACAGGGATTTTATACAATTGGTTGCGTGGTCACTTTTTTCCTGAGTTGTCTTACCCAGAGCTTGAATCCCTTGCAGCGCAAGTACGTGCAGAAGGCATTGTATTTTTACCCTTTGGCAATGGAGCCGAACGAATGTTGGGAAACCGAATTGTTGGTTCGTGTGTACAGGGCATCGATTTTAATCGGCATGATAAAAGACATGTGCTTCGGGCCGCTTTGGAGGGCATAGCTTTTGCTTTTGTATACGGCATTGAAATCATGGAAGAGTTGGGTATAAAACCTAAAATTTTAAGAGTTGGAAATGACAATCTGTTTCAATCTGCCATATTTTCGCAAACACTGGCTGACGTTGCCAATGTAGAGATAAGTGTATTTGAAACCACCGGGGCCGTTGGTGCTGCAAAAGGAGCTGCTTTCGGAGCGGGGCTTATGCATGATATTTCAGCGTTGCATGCAGACCTGCAAGTGATAAAAAAATATTTGCCTGAGACCAATAAATATGCAAGAGACAGTTATTTACATTGGAAAAATTTTTTAAAACAACAATTGGACAAGCCATCATGATTGTAAAAGGAAAGCAAGAGTATTTTAAAGAAGTTGGAAAAATAAACTTTGAGGGGAGGGATTCCAAAAACCCGCTGGCATTCAAGTATTATGATAAATCGAGGATGGTGGGCGGAAAGTCTATGGCCGAACATTTGCGTTTTGCCTTAGCCTACTGGCACAGCTTCTGCGGTACCGGGGCTGACCCTTTTGGAGCCGGCACACGTAATATGCCCTGGAACCTCGCCGGAGATGCCTTAGAGGTGGCCAGGGCAAAGGCGGATGCGGCATTTGAGTTTATGACTAAATTGGGTATCGACTTTTATTGTTTTCACGACTTTGATTTGGTAGAAGAGGCCGATGATATGTTAGATACTGAAAATCGACTCGGTATTATAAGCCGGTATATTAAAGACAAACAAGAGGAAAGTGGTATCAAATTGCTTTGGGGAACGGCCAATTTATTTTCACATCCCCGATACATGAATGGAGCTGCCACCAATCCGGATTTCAAAGTAGTAGCCCATGCTTCGTGGCAGGTAAAAAACGCCCTCGATGTTACCATCGAACTTGGCGGGGAGAATTATGTTTTTTGGGGTGGAAGAGAAGGTTATATGACTCTGCTCAATACCCAAATGAAAAGAGAGCAGGACCACATGGCAATCTTTCTCAGAAACGCCAGAGATTATGCACGTGCCGAGGGCTTTAAAGGGTGGTTTTATCTGGAGCCCAAGCCCATGGAACCGTCCAAACACCAATATGATTTTGATGCCGCCACCTGTCTCAATTTTTTAAGGACCTATGATCTGATGGATGATTTTAAACTCAATATTGAGGTGAATCATGCCACACTGGCACAGCATACTTTTCAGCATGAGTTACAGGTGGCTGCTGATGCCAATGCCCTTGGCAGCATTGACGCCAACAGGGGTGACTATCAAAATGGCTGGGACACCGATCAGTTTCCCAATAATGTGTTGGAATTAACCGAGGCCATGCTTGTCATTTTAGAAGCGGCTGGATTTCAGGGTGGTGGTATAAACTTTGATGCCAAAATCAGAAGAAATTCTACCGATGCCGAAGATCTGTTTTTGGCTCATATTGGTGGCATGGACACCTTTGCCCGAGCCCTTTTAGCAGCCGATGCCATTCTGAAAGATTCAGATTATAAAATGATGAAGCACAATAGGTACGCATCATTTGATGAGGGCCAGGGAGCCGCTTTTGAAACTGGTAAACTCACCATGGAAGACTTGTGTCAAATTGCCAAAAGCCAGGGCATCATCGACCAAAAAAGTGGAAAGCAGGAGTTATTTGAAAATATTTTGAATCAATATATTTGAAATTGGGTTTAAATATTTACTAGCCTTGAAGGAAATGAGATGAAAATACATCTTGAAAATCAACGGCTTAAAGTAGTTTTACAATCTTTTACAATCTTTTCAAAGCGTCATTTGTCTTTTCATTGTAGTTTTATCAGAATGGCAAATTAGTTTTAATTCAAGCATTGAATGCATTGCAAAAAACTATACCTGCCACACTTAACAGACCACCAATCATTGGAAAAAATAAAAACCACATTGATCTATCTTGGCTTGCTTGCTGCAGCTGTTTTTTCTATGCAGTTTGTGGGCTCCCTGACTGCTCCGCAAAAGGAATTGAAGTTATATGAAGATAAAATAAACCTGGCGCTCAGAAGGACGGGACACCACCTGTTGAAGTCGGCCGGCGACAGTATAACTGAGATTCCTCCTGTTGAGAGGATAGGAGACAACACCTGGCGTTTGCAATTGAACCACAGTTTTGATTATGCATCATTGCCAACTATGCTTCATCAATCCATGGGGCAATATGGCATTGATGTACCTTATGAAGTAGCTGTAAAAAGATGCGATAATAAGAAGATACAATTGGGTTATCACCTCAACGATTATCTAAAGGCCGGCGTAGTACCTTGCCAGGACCGAAGTGAGACCATGAATTGCCAGTTTATAGAAGTAAGTTTTACAACAAACGCTGCTGCTACCAGGTCACCGTGGTTTTATATGTGGGCTTTGCTCACTCCGTTTGCCTATTTTTTATGGATCCGTTTTATTAAACCTCCAAGCCACAAAAAGCCCGTGCTTACTGCCATCCCGGTTGAACTCGTAGCTGCTGAGCGGGAACCCTTATTACAATTTGGTACATTTAAGCTGGATTTTACAGGTCAAAAACTCATATATGGGGATAAGGTTCACAGCCTTACTTTTAGAGAGGCCAAGTTGCTCCACCTTTTTGTGACCCATGCCAACCAAATCCTCGAAAGGAGTGTCATTATAGAAAAGGTGTGGGCAGATGAAGGCGTTTTGGTAGGCAGAAGTGTTGATATGTTTGTTTCTCGCCTTCGAAAAATGCTTAAAGACGACCCTACGATTCAGATCGTAGCAGTCCATGGCATAGGTTACAGACTGGAAATTGCAGGACAAAATGAAGATATAAACGTTTGATTAACAGTTAGATTATATTGTTTTACAAAACTTTTACATGCTTTTACAGATAAAAAGATGGTACAGATGGCTTTTCGGATACTTTTGGCCCATTGTTTAACATAAAAATATTACACATGAATGTTTTTTTTATTTCGCTGTTTGCTGTTCTTATCCACGGTTTTGGAAGTGCTTCACATTCTGGTCCAAACTGTAAACCAGGAGAACCGGTTGTAAGCAACCTTATTATAAGCTCCGCAGACGGGGGTAAAACCTGGACAGACCTAAGCAAAGGACTGCCAAATGTCAAAGAATTAAGACACGTTCTGGTGACTGGTAAAGACACTTATGTAACTGTGGGCAACAACCATCTTTATAAGCTTGTATCAGCAGGAGTCTGGCAAAAAGAGAACATTGGTGGTTCAATGATGGGCACAGTTATGTCGCAGGATAGTTCATATCAACCTAATTTCTTCCTGGGAATTTTTGAAGGTAAGGACGGCCCTTATGTTTCGGTCCATGAATCGGGTCTTTACCAAAGAACGGCTACGGGTTATTGGCAAGCAGTTCATACGGATTTACCAGATAACAGAATATATAATATCATAGAGCTGGAAGATGGCAGCACACTGGTAGGTACAGAGGGAGGTATTTTCAAAAAAACAGGCAAAGGTGGTTCATGGGTCAATGTGCTTTCCACAAAGTGGGCCTCCAACATGACACACCATGGAGCAGTAGTAGTGACATCTTCACCAACTGGCATATGGGTTTCGGACAATTACGGTAGTAACTGGACCAACACACTCAAGGATAAGATGGGCAATTATGCACTCTGCGCTACCGCTGATAAAATCTATGCCATCAGACCCTATGTTGATGCGGCCAACAATCAGGAATCAGACCAGATAACTGAAACCGCCTTTATGTCATCAGACCAGGGTAAAACATGGACACCCATCAACAAAGGTTTGTTACAAGTAGATAGATTGTATCAGGTGATACAAAGTGGCAACATGCTGATATCAAGTAACAGTCAGGGTATAGGCATATCCAACGACCATGGCTACAACTGGGAGAATGTATTTGAAAAGCCAGGCACAGACAAAATGATGATCTGGAGGTTGGTAAATCAAGGATCTGTCATCTATGCCGTGAAAGGCTCGAGCGGGTGCTAAAATGGAATTTAATTCTAAAGTCAAAAGAAAGAAGACGTTATGCAGATGCGTCTTCTTTTTAAATTTTAATTTTATGCTTTCGATTTTGAAAAATAGCTTTTTGATGTTATTGCCTGGCCTGTTTTTTCTATCTTCCTGTCAATCAGATGAGAAATCAATTGACTGGGTTTTTGTAGAAGGTGGCACCTTTGAGCAGGGCAAAAATCAAATCATCATCAGTCCAAAAGGCGACACAGTCAGGGGATTTACCAGCCCCCACCGCTTTGTTGAAATTGATCCTTTTTACATCAGCAAATATGAAATTACAGTCAAGCAATTTAAAGCCTTCTGTGCCAGTACCGGAAGGAAGATGCCCGATCCTCCGATAGAAAATGCCTATGGCCAAAAAGTATATTATCAGTGGCAAGAAGATCACCCAATGCTGGCTACCTGGGATGAAGCCAATGCATATGCCCATTGGGCAGGAGGCAGGTTATCCACCGAAGCAGAGTGGGAGTATGCTGCCAAAGGGGGAAACAAATCAAAGGGTTACCAGTACAGCGGCAGCAACGTAGCCACAGAAGTAGGTTGGGTAGCAGAAAATGCAGACAGCACTTTCCACGCGGTAGGGAAACTCAAGCCCAACGAACTGGGGCTCTTTGACATGACCGGCAATGTGAGTGAATGGGTATGGGACTGGTACAACCCACAAAAAGACAGACTGGTAAGTAAAAAAAATCCCCAGGGTCCGCCGGATGGCAGTTATAAGATATCTAAAGGACTCAGCTGGTTTTATGAGAGTCGCAACGAAAAAGGCGAGCCCGTCTTATATAGCATCTTCATGCCCGAGGTCAGGTATCAGTCGCCCCGTGAAACGAGGAACGATGGTTTTGGGTTTAGGGTGGTGAAGGGGAGGTAAACATGCGACCCCTCTGGGGTCGAGGATAATTGTGTTTGATGTTTTGTAATATGAGAATCCTTCGGATTCTGTACAAATGGATTTCAAAAGCGTTGAGACAGAGAAAAGGTGATACAGAAATTTATCTATGATGTCGACCTGATATTAATCCAGAAGGGATTGCACGTTCCAAAAAAATGATCAAAAAAAACAACAGGCCTCATCGGGGGTGCAGGGAAAATCAGGAGCAAAGATTGTGTGAGACGATCAATACAAATTCCGAAGGAATTCCACGTTCCAAAAAAAAGGAAAGGAAGCGTCCCCGACCCTGAAGGGGTCGAATAGGTTCCCTTCCGAGGTTACAGACATGCGACCCCTCTGGGGTCGTACATATGCCTGTTGTTTTTTATGAAACATGAGAATCCTTCGGATTCTGTACAAATGGATTTCAAAAGCGTTGAGATAGAGAAAAGGTGATACAGAAATCTATCTAAGATGTCAACCCAATACTAATCCCGAGGGGATTGCACCTTCCAAAAAAATGATCAAAAAAAGCAACAGGCCTCATCGGAGTAGAATAAAAAAGCAGGAACAAAGATCATGTGAGACAATCAATACAAATTCCGAAGGAATTCCACGTTCCAAAAAATGATCAAAAAAACAACAGGCCTCATCAGGGGTGCAGGGAAAATCAGGAACAATTACGAACAATGATCATGTGAGAAGATCAATACAAATTCCGAAGGAATTCCACGTTCCAGAAAACAGGAAAGGAAGCGCCCCCGACCCTGAAGGGGTCGAATAGGTTCCCTTCGAGGTTGTAGACATGCGACCCCTCTGGGGTCGAACATATGCCTGTTGTTTTTTATGTAACATGAGAATCCTTTGGATTCTGTACAAAT
>CALMWS010000046.1 GCA_937870795.1 uncultured Bacteroidota bacterium
TTTGGCGACATTTTTGACAGATGTGAAACATCAATCAAAAATGGTGACAAAACTAAATTGTCAAAGGGCAATAGGGATCCGCATATTTGTAGTTAGGATAAGATGTACCCTATTTTGATTTTTGAATTACCGATGTACCAATTCTTGCCCCTGCAGCAGTGAAGCTGGTGAAGGGGTACCGATATACTCACAATTGGATTTTCCTTGGGGGGAGGATAGCCCTCTATTAATGTACCGATTTTCAACTTACCGATGCTTGACCTTGCGAGAATAATCTGATGCATTGGGCATTTTGAGTGATTTGCAGTTGTCTATTCTTATTGATGTTTACATAATTTATTTTATACTGCCTAATTCGCCATTAGGAAGTTCTCTGTTTTTTAATAATCATGATAGTTAAAAAGTCTTTTGTACTCCCACTTTTATATTGCTTAAACCAAAAGAATCTTCAGTTTTAGCCAATTTTTTAAAATCGTTTGTTAGATTGAAAAAATTGAGATCAAGATAAAAGCCAAAATCATTTATTTTGTCATTTCCTAACAATACTTTGACTCCGAAATCAAAATAGTATTGTGTCGTATTTGTAAAATTGGTGGCCAATAAGAATTCTCTTTTGCGCGAAAGGGGGGTATTAAAATTGAACGACCCATAGATGCTCAATACCTTATCAATAACAATATTTTCATAACCTACTTTGATGTTCAATTGAGTAAATTCGAAATTTTGATTCTGCAGGCCAATGTCCTTACTATTCAGGTTAATTAAATAATTAAAAACAGATTTGTAAGAAGAATCCTTTGTAATACTCCTCAAGTTATATGTTCCTGAAAAATTAATGCCATACTTTGAAACTTCAGGCGTGATTAATTGTGCCAACATAGTCGTATCAAAATCGTTGTCGTTGCCAGAATAAATACTAATCTTGTGAACCCCCAGTTTTCTAAACTCCTTTGCACCTAACAGGGTAATCGAAGGTGCTACCTTGTTTTTTATGGCAATTTGAGGCAAAGCGCCAATGATATCCTGTTCATTATGATCTTTACTATTTTTTTCAATCTTCCATTGTTTTTCACTTTCCTGTAATAATTTCATCAATCTTTCAGTTCTAACAACTAAAGTGTCAAAGGAAATTTTAGCAATTTTATTCTGGGTTTCAAGGTTTTTAATATATACTTCAAGCTCCCCATAGTATTTGCTATAGGTTTCAATGGTATCATTTAACCTTTCAACAACAGATTGGTAAATATCTACATCTTCCTTAAGAGAAAATAATTGCTTATGCATTTTCATTATTTCTTCTCTCTTTTCGGGATCCTGGGTTAATATAAATCCTAAAGTTTTCTCAATAATGAAAATTTCCCCTTTCGTTTTATTATAGGCTAGAAGTGAATTACCAATTTGCTCTCTTGCATCTCTTGTCAAATAGATCAAATGGATAGAATCCGCCATCTTAAGGTCATCTAATTTTTCTTTTTCCAGCCTGACTTTCTCTTCTTTCTCTTTGATTTCCTTTTTTCTTTCTTCCTTATCTTTTTCTTGCTTTTCTCTTTCTTTTTTTTCTTTGCTGATTTCCCTTTTTTCTGCTTCTTTAAGTTGTTTTTTCAAATTTTCTATCTCACGATTCGTTTTTTCTAATTCCTTCTTATCCAATTCTTTCCTTTCCTCATTTCCATTTTCAAGTCTACTAATTTTTTTTAAAAAACTATCTAGTTGAACTTGAGAGCTTCTCAAATTAGTAACTTCTTTTTCTAGCTGTTCTTTGTCAAATAAATTGACTCTGCTTACTGTGTCAGTTTGAGTAATATTTGCACGATACAATTGTGCAACTTGTGACAACAAATTAGAATGGCTAATTCCTATTACTAAAATAATTAAAATGATTTCCTTTCTCATGAGTGCTTTTTTATGTAAAAATCACTCATTCAAAATTAGCTGACAATATAACTTTTGTTATAACAAGCATTAGGCATACTGACACAAAGTAGGTTAGAAACATTAGTCAACATAAATACAATCAGGATTAACTTACTTGATGTCTTAGAAAAGTGCAAGATAGTAACTATTATCCTAATTCTCGTACCCGGTTGCTCCGTTCCAGGTTACTCCATTCTCCTATACAACTCCATACACCACTTACGGTATAGCAAAGGTGAGATGTGGTCAGGATTGGGCATTGCTGTCTTCTTCCCATCTGCTGCCTTGATAAATGTGATTAGGTTGCGGTAGCTGTCAAAGAGGTGTTTCGACATGCGCTGCTGGTTGCGTTTCAGGAAGTTTTGGGAAGAAGACAAGGCGATCTCATAGATTTGACGCTCGTTTTCCCTATTTTCAAATGCGGCTATGAGGTGAAGGCCCTGTACCAGGTTTTTTTGATTGAAAGTAGGAAAAACGTGTCGTCCAGTATAAAGGTGAATTTCGGAATATCGTTGGTGGTAAAAACAATTCTGGGCAGTGGCCAGGGCTTGGGTTGCTTCAGGGTCTTCGGTAGCTACTGCATCAATCCATTGTTCGATGAAGAGTTGTGTGGCGTCATAGTCGGCTATCTGACATTGTTGTACCTCAACATTGTGAAATACCACCGAGGGCAACCGATCATTGGTAAAATAGACGCCAGTTCGCATACCAAAATCAAGAAGATCGTGCATTACCTTTACATCTTTGATTAAGCCCATGCTCCAAAATCGCATTGCCATGCGTTGCATATACCTGCCAATTATGACAAACATCCGGGTGCCGGCTACCAATCGGCCACTCAATAAGATATCTTTCAACACCATAAAAGATGGAACATGGTTATCTTTGATCATGGCCAACAGCAGTTCAAGGATGTGGCTGGTATCATCTGCCTCAATTGTGTTGATTAATTTCTCATTCTCTTCAATGCACCTTTCAAAATCGTAATTGTTGATATCGCCCCAATTGTGCAGCTCGGTATTGATGAGCAGCAATTTGGCCTTAACATATTGACGAAAACTGCCCACCATTTCTATGTAGGTTTCCTTTGGCAAGACTTCCCGCGCCGGATTGTTGCTAAACAATTGGTCAAACATAGCCTGGGCCCTTATCTTGGATCGATGCAGATCTATCTTTTTCTCTTCTGTAATGCTTCTTTCAATGCGATTGTATGTTTGATCCGCCAGATGATAAAGACCATTTTTATTGAGCCACCTCTGAGCCAGGTGATCCAGGGTAAATTCCTCCTGCCTCACCGTCTCGAGAGCCATCCATTCCTCTGCCCAATTGTAGAGCAGTGACAAATAATTGGCTATGGTCTTTTTAGAAGACTTCGGAAAAACTTTTGCGTGGATGTATTCCGGTGATTTTTGCTCCTCTTTCCTTTTTACAGAACCTACAAGGTATTTAAATACTTTAAAAATATCAGAATCATCATAAGTTTTGGTCAGCAGGTATTTCCTCAAATCCTGAGCCTGTCCTGCCTCCAGATGATCAATAAGCACCACAATTTTACTCAACATAGCACAGTTGGTTTCGTGGAATAAAATTACAGTTTTCCATTGATATTTAATCCAATATGAAAATAATTTAAAAATTTTTCAATGGAAATATCAAATTTCTATTCCAAGTTAATGTCTCAAAATCCCGCAATTTGCAAATCGAATTGAGGCCACTTTCGCTATAACTGAAGTAATCTGGGTACTTGTCC
>CALMWS010000047.1 GCA_937870795.1 uncultured Bacteroidota bacterium
AATAGCAAAGTACCTAATAAAAACCCTGTTTGTATTAGAATTTTTCTACCCTGATTTCTTTTACCCATGATTTGCCCCCGCTGGATTCTGTGTACACAAATAATTTGTACGAACCCTGTGCAGAAGTGAGTTTGGCCAGCTTGTAGGCCGAAACGTTTTTGCTTGAACTGCCGTTGTGCAGGGCTTCGATTTTTTTAAGGCCGATACCCTGAACAAAATTTTTCAAGAGGTTGGCTGCTTGTTGACCGGAAACGAATTGAACGTCGTCCAGTATGGTTACATCCACGTCCTCTGCCATTGCCGAAGCAACGGCCGCATAGTTGCCATCACCTACCGATTTGAAAAAATCAACCGGTGCCTGCGCCCAGCTAAAGGTGGCAAACATCCAGATGGCAGCAATGGCAAATATTTTATGAGCATTTGTCTTCATAATCAAAAGGACGGATTACTTTTGTAAATGTAACTCAATCCCGCTTATTTTAACGTTAGGAAAGTCATAAAAATTGAAAAATATCCAGGTATGAACAAAAAAATGATGTTGTTGATCCTTGATGGGTGGGGCATCGGCCCAATTCCCGAAAGGAGTGCAATAGCCATGGCCAATACACCCAATTTTGACAACTTGATGGCAACTTATCCCAATGCCACCTTGCTTACCCACGGAGATAATGTGGGCTTGCCGGATGGTCAAATGGGCAACAGTGAGGTGGGTCACATCAATATTGGGGCCGGCAGGGTCATCTATCAGGAACTGGCCCGCATCAACAAAGCCGTAAGAGACAAAGAGTTGCATGCACACCCACTTTTGCATGAAGCCCTCAGAGAAGCCGTTAAAAGAAATGCCAGCGTGCATCTTATGGGTTTGGTGAGCGATGGTGGTGTTCATTCACACATCACCCACCTTCAGGCACTGTGCGAACTTTGCATCGACATGGAAATTCCCAATACCTTCGTCCACGCCTTCCTCGATGGCAGGGATACCGACCCCAAATCGGGAACATCCTACCTTAAGACCCTGCTCCAACAGATCGAAGGCACCAATGTGAGACTGGCTACGGTTATAGGCAGGTATTATGCCATGGACCGCGACAATAGATGGGAACGAACCAAAAAAGCTTACGATTTGCTGGTCTACGGCAACGGCGAACAAAGCAGTGATATCATTGCCGACCTCGAAAAAAGTTACGATGCAGGCATTACGGATGAATTTGTGGAAGCCCATGTACTGGTGGATGAAGATGCCGCAAGGATTAAAGACCAGGACCTGGTAATCTTTTTCAACTTCCGTACCGACAGGCCAAGGCAGCTGACCCGTGTATTGACGCAGGAACCGGTGGAAGAATATGAATTGTACCCCCTCAACATCGACATGATCACTTTTGCACGGTACGACGATTCTTTTGAAGGAATCGATGTTCTTTTTGACAAAGACACGGTAGCCCACTCTCTGGGAGAAGTGATTGCCGATTCAGGTCTGAGTCAGCTGCGCATTGCAGAGACAGAAAAGTATCCACATGTGAGCTTCTTTTTTTCAGGGGGCAGAGAAGAAGCCTTTGCCAATGAAAGCAGGATATTGGTGCCATCTCCCAAGGTGGCTACCTACGACCTGCAACCGGAAATGAGTGCCAGGGAAATCACAGAAAAACTGCTGGCCTTTGTGCAGGAAAAACAACCCGATTTTGTGTGCCTCAATTTTGCCAATACCGATATGGTTGGCCACACCGGTGTCTTTGCGGCTGCCGTGACCGCTGCCCAAACGGTTGATGAGTGCCTGGGTAAGATCATACCTTTTGGTCTTGAAAAAGGATATGGTTTTATCATCATAGCAGACCATGGCAATTCAGACTACATGATCAATGACGATGGCAGTCCCAATACAGCACATACCACCAATCCGGTGCCCGTCATTTATGTAGGCAATGATGCAGCAGCATATAAAATCAGCAATGGCATCCTTGCAGACGTTGCCCCTACCATTTTATATTGTATGGGCCTGGCTCCTTCCAAAGAAATGAATGGTAAAATTTTGTTAAGTCATTAATAGTGCATTACAAAATGTCGGCTTTGCCGTTATAGTGAAAATAGAAATATGAAATACATCCTCCTTTTTGTAACCACAATTAGTTTATGGTCGTGTGACCCGAAACAGCTGGGCCAACTACTCGAAACAGGGGCCTTATCCAACGAAGAAATTGCTTCCGGCTTAAAAGAAGCCCTGGACCTGGGCGTTGATAAATCGGTCAAAACCTTATCAGCACAGAATGGCTATTATGCTTCTATTTATAAGATTGTCCTGCCCCCGGAGGCCCAAAAAGTGACAGCCAAGCTGAGGTCCATTCCTGGTTTTACCAACCTGGAGGAAGAAGCCGTAAAAAAGATCAACAAGGCAGCGGAAGATGCTGCATCCAAGGCGGGTCCGATCTTTGTCAATGCCATCAAACAAATGACCTTTGCCGATGCCCTCAACATCCTGATGGGAGAAAAAGATGCTGCCACCCAGTACCTGATCAAAACCACTTATTCTAGTTTGTATGCAGAGTTCAAACCCGTGATGGTCAACTCCCTCAACAATTTTGGAGCATTGGATTACTATGAGGATGCGGTCAATACATACAATAAGATTCCTTTTGTCGAAAAAGTCAATCCTGACCTCGCCGATTATGTAGCCACCAAGGCCCTCGATGGTATGTTTGCCCTTATCAAAGAAAAAGAACTGGGCATACGTTCAGACATCAGCCAACGCACGAGTGGCCTTCTGCGCAAGGTTTTTGCACGTCAGGACCGGTGAGAATGGACCGATGTAATGATGTACTAATGTACTGATGTACCGATGTAGTGATGCTTGCCCCTGCAGCAGTGAAGCTGGTGAAGGGGTACCAATGTACCGATGTACCAATGTGCCGATGTACCGATTTACCAATGTAATGATGTACTAATTTAATGATGTAATAATCTTAAAGTGTTGCAATGTATTAATGGGGATGGGTTGTAAAAACAAGAGACTGTTATAAAAAGTGTTGCAAAATATTGCATCGCTGCGAAGTCAACAAAGCAGAGGTAGTAACATTGACACATTTCCATAAAAGGACTATATTTGAATAAAAATATACCTTCCCACCAATGAATGAGACGAAAATAAAAGAGCCAGAGGCTTTGAATGGTTCTCACTATACCTATGCAGATTACCTGAATTTTGACTTTGATGAGATGGTAGAAATCAT
>CALMWS010000048.1 GCA_937870795.1 uncultured Bacteroidota bacterium
GCTCAAAACAAGGTAAGTTTCGGCTATCTTGATCAAATTCCTTTTCGAAAAGCATTGAGGGGGAGGTTGGAAAAACTGATGAATTTTGAAAAATTCAGCACCCCTTTTAAGGAGGGCGGCAAGTATTATTACTTCAAGAACAATGGGCTTCAAAATCAAAGTGTGCTCTATGTAACAGATGACCCGTCGAAAGAGGGCAAGGTTTTGCTAGACCCCAATACACTATCAAAAGATGGCACCGTATCATTGGGCAGCCTTGATTTTTCTGCCGACGGAAAATTTATGGCCTATTTTCTCAATGAAGGAGGATCCGACTGGACGAAGGCCTATGTAATGGATCTGCAAACAGGTCAACACACGACCGACACATTAGAGTGGATTAAATTTTCAGCCATTGCCTGGAAAGGGGATGGTTTTTATTATTCAAGATATCCTTCTCCTAAAGGTGGTGAAGCATTGTCCGGCAAGAACGAATTTCATGCATTGTACTACCATAAGCTGGGAACCCCTCAAGCTGATGATAAACTAATTTATGTAGATAAACAGCATGGCCAGAGAAACGTTTATGGTCAGACTACCGAGGATGAGCAATATTTAATCATAAGCACTTCTGAATCTACCAGTGGAAATACGGTATGGATCATGAATACAGCAGATGCTAAAAATCAGATGATCAAAGTTGTAGACAATTTTGACAACGACCACAGCATAGTAGATCATTTAGGAAGTGGTACTTTTTTAATGGTTACGAATCTGGAGGCACCAAAGAAAAGATTGGTAAAATTCCAAATTCAAAACCCAGAGGCGTGGGTAGACGTAATAGCTGAGGACAAAGATCCACTGAGCGATGTAAGCCTTTGTGGCGAAAAAATATTGGCAACTTATATGCACAATGCCAGCTCACAGGTCAGAGTGCACAGTCTGGACGGCAAGTTTATACAAAACCTGGAATTGCCCGGCATTGGAAGTGTAGGTGGTATCTCGGGTAAGAGAAAAGAAAATAAAGCATATTATTCTTATACCTCATTTATCAGACCAACTACGATATATGAATTGGATATGCAAAAACTATCATCTTCTATATTCAAATCGCCTGTTGTTGATTTCAATTTTGATGAATACGAAACAAATCAGGAGTGGTATACGAGCAAAGATGGGACAAAAGTTCCTGTTTTCATAACCAAAAAGAAGGGTTTAAAACAAGACGGCAGCCATCCGACGTTGTTGTATGGCTATGGAGGATTTGATGTTTCGATCACACCTTCATTTAGTGTTTCCAGACTTCCGTTGTTAGAGAATGATGGCATACTCGCTGTTGCCAATATAAGAGGAGGTGGCGAATTTGGACAGGAATGGCATAAGGCTGGCACGCTTGAAAACAAACAAAATGTATTTGATGATTTTATTGCAGCTGCGGAATATTTGATCCAACAAAAATATACCAGCAAAGACAAGCTGGCAATTCAGGGTGGGTCCAATGGTGGACTGCTTGTGGGTGCTTGTATGACCCAACGCCCCGATTTGTTTGCAGTGGCATTTCCGGCAGTAGGGGTATTGGATATGTTGAGATACCATCAATTCACCATAGGATGGGCATGGGCAACAGATTATGGAAAGAGTGATGATCCAAAAATGTTCCCACACCTGATTAAATATTCGCCTTACCATAATGTAAAAGACAACGCATATCCTGCTACTCTGATTACCACAGCAGATCACGATGACAGGGTGGTACCTGCTCATAGTTTTAAATTTGCTGCAGCATTACAAGCTCATCAAAAGAGCACAAAGCCAGCTTTGATCAGGATAGATGTGAGCGCTGGTCATGGAGCAGGAAAGCCAACCACTAAAATTATTGATGAAGCCGCTGATATTTTGTCATTTTTCTTCTACAACACAAATACAGCAGTTGATTATGGGGCAAATTAAACTTCGGTGCTCATCATACATCTAATAGTTGATGGTAAGAAGATACTTATTAATTTTTTGCTTTAGCTGGTTAGGAGCAAGCCTAACACAACTGTTTTCACAACAAAGGGCTACAGCATACATTTTTATGTTGGAGGATTGCGTTATATGCCAATCTTACACGCCTCTGCTCAATCAACTTTATGAAAATTATCACCGTGATGTAGAATTCATTTTGGTGTTCCCAAATGAAAGATCCCGAAAAGATAGTATAGAAAAATTCATACAGAAATATCATTTGAAACTTTCCTATAAAACAGATCATTACAAACAGTTGAGTTACCGATATGGGGTAAAAGTTACACCTGAAGTTGTGCTTGCAGGTAGTGATGGAAATGCTGTTTATCAGGGATGTTTGGATGATGGATATGCAGCTATTGGAAAAAAAAGAAGGGCAAGCCAGCAATTTTTTAAAAATGCCATAGAAAATTATTTGGCTCAGAAGCCCATCCACCCCGAAACAACAACAGCAATTGGATGTTTTATCAATTATAAAGAAAATGAGTAAAGACATGAAGAAAATTCTTGCTTTGATTTTGATTTTATTCACGATTCAGGTCATCGTTGAAGCACAAGTAACATTTACCAATGAAATTGCAAACATCGTGTACACAAAGTGTGCAACTTGTCATCGGCCTGGTGAGATTGGCCCTTTTTCATTGACCAATTACATGGAAGTAAAATCGTATG
>CALMWS010000049.1 GCA_937870795.1 uncultured Bacteroidota bacterium
ATAAAAAGGTTACATTATTTTTAATTATTTTTAATTATTTTTAATTATTATTAATAATTACGGAATTTAACAATTCAATCTCAGAATCTTTAACTTTAAAAAGATATAAAAACGATTGACCAAAATTCATGCTAGTCTTTTGATCAAAGTATTTACTTTCATTTGCCTCACAAGTCATTAGTCCTTCGTAAACATCAGAACAAAATAACAAGATATTATAATTATTGTTTTTTTCAGTCATTTTTAGCACTGCGTTTTCATATGAATCATTATGATATTTTAAATCGAAATGAATGGCAGCTTCAAATGAGTTTTCATTAGGTCTTATGTCGATTAAATTTAAAGAATCAACAAGCCTGTGAAAAGGAGAAATATTTATTGCAATAATCATAGAACTCAGCTTGATGTCACATCTAACTACACCCATGTTTTCCTCAATATTTTTACAATCCTTACTAACTAAATCCAGGGCTTTTTGAAAATAAATAGGTCCTTGGCCATTACAGGATTTAAAACATGAAATTATTATAAATACTATTAGATATATTTTCATTATATTTTTATTACTGCATTTAGTGGAATTAATCCTTTGTTTAAAGAGTTAAGTGAAACCTTATTAAAAGGCAAATATGCATTATTATCTCCTGGGCTCATTTGATAAGCAGGATATGATAGTCTTTGTCCCCATTTAAATCCCATTTGACTCCTTATAATATTCATACGATCCTCTACCTTTCCTGTCGTTCCAAGAATCTTGGAGTCAATGTGACCACTTCCAACATTTGAATGGTCCAATTCATGTAAAAATGTCATACCATAACCTAAAGTCCGCTTATCTAGATCATTAGATGTTCCATTAATAAAACTTTCTATCTGCTTATCAGATAGTACAATTCCATCTCCAGCAGTATATGATTTACTTCTGTGATATCCAACTTTCACTTGTTGAGTACTGCTAATTGCCGACATAAGCATATTTCGCGCCTCTTCACTGCCTCCGTTAATTATTGGCGTACCACTTCCATCCTTAGCAAAATTTAATTGACCATTATCTTCAAGACAAAGGGACAGTCCTGTAAGGTCCTGCAGGTCATTTGTTAAATTATTCATAATTCCATTACCCAATTTTTCATCTACTTTCATTAATATACTAAAATCGATACTATCTCCATTAATGTCAATAAAAATTATAGGATTGTTCGCAGCATATTGATAAGGTGTCATGTTAAAATATTTCTCAGAATATCTATCAACAGTGTAAAATATCCCCAGCGCCGCATCATAATACCTCGCCCCAAAATAAGTCAGGTCGGTTTCGGGATCTGATTCTTTGCCGGTAAACTTGTACGGTGCTTACTCAACTTGTCAAAACTACTCTTCGCCTCGCCACGTTTGGCTCGGTTCCTTCACTAAATTGTGACTTCGTGTCACAATTTTACTTCGTAACGTTCAGTCACCATAAGACAAATATAAAATATATTCATAAGGTTGCCCCGAAAAATCTGTTAAAAATGTGCTGGAGCCGATATGGTTGGAATGGAAGAAATAAATCAGGTCGGCATGGGGCTTATTGCCTATGCCAAAGCTTCGGTGTTTAAACCAGTCTACTTTTCTCTACACCAAGATGCTGGTGTGGGATTTTGAAAGACCCTTTAGAAAAAATGGGTGCAGTGACAAACAGTTTATTACATCAGGTTGTAAATATAATATCCATCTATTTTTCCTCACCTCTATCTCCCCCCTACCGGCCATCTCATATAGGCAGTTGTTGTATCCATCTTGAAATATGTTGGCTTTAATGCAGAAATTTCAGCATTTTCAAACCTTGTATGAAATTTTTTCCTGTCTCCAACAATCCAGTTCATTTGCATGTCTGATTCTTCAAGGACAATTGCCCTGGTTTCGTTTTTTTCCATCGTGGAAAGCTGCCATATTTCATAGCCGGCGCACCATGACATAAGCAGGGTATCCATGGGCAGGTTCTTTTCAAACATGACCAGTTTATTTTGTTCTTTGGGCAGGTTGATGAGCTTACGGTACACATTCAATCTTTGTTCGTAAAATTCGCCTGCGATCCAAATCCTAACCAGAAAGTATGCCGCAAACACTCCTATCAATTGTTGTTGCCTCAAGGCCGGCAGCTGAGCCAGCGGACCAAAGACCATACCACAGACCAGAAAAAATGCAGGAACCTGGTAAAGGTTTTCCATGTAAAAATGTTTGCCACCTCCCGAAAAATTGATATTGATCAATAATACCATGCCGGCTGCCAGTATTGAAATGACAAGGGGTGTCCACCAATTTTTGCGTTGTACATACCATTGCCACAGCCAAATAAATACCAGGGCCCAGACAGGCCATACGTACTTTAGGTGGCCTGCCATTTGAGTACTGGCGTTGAGATGCCAAAAATCCTTGATGAGGCTGCTAAATGCATTTAAACCCTCAGATGCCTGGGTCTCATAAGGGGTTTTAATAAACAGCATACGAAGTACCCAAATGACAATGAATGACACCAAATAACCTCCATAGTACTTTCTGTCACAACCTGGCAGGGACATAAAAATGATCCACATACCTACAAAGGCGAAGCCATTGAGTGGATGAAAAAACACGGATAAAAAGTACGCCGGTAAAAGAACCCAAATAAATAAGGACTCTGAAATTACCCCCTGGTGTTTACTCTTCACCCACGCCAGTATAAAAACACTGAATGCAATGGCCATAGGCAATTCGGAAGCAACCCAGAAATAGGCATACATGGAGGTAATAAACTGGGCCAGGAGCATGAGGTAAAAAAAATCTCTCTGCCTCAACCACAGCAGGATCATTGCCAGCACACTGTAATAGAAGGCAAAGCCCCATGAGAATAAAAGTGAAACCAGACTCAAACTCAAATGCAACTTCACAGCCAATAAGGCAGGGAATTGTGCCAGGATGCTGCCTACCCTCAAGTGATTGACAGAAAAAGTGCCATCCTGAACAATGTGGTAGACATAAAAAGAATTGTCGATAAAAACGGCTCTTTCCTTGTACCACCAAAGTGCACACAGATTGACTAAAACGATCAGCATCACATCAAAAGGAAGGAGCCATTTGGGTAGGATTGGTTTTAACATAGGTAACGTTTGTTTTGATGATGTTCAAACGTTAAAAAAGTCACTATACAATATTTAAATTTTATTTTACTTTAACTTAAATACAAATATTGGCTTATTCCCGACAAATTCAAATAGCAGTTCAAACCTTGAGTACCATTCCGTACAATATGTGCGTTGATTTTATATTCATAAATCAAAACGAACTAAAATGGAACAGCCAACGCTCAATTTTGTAATTCCTCTGTACAATGAAGAGGCAGTATTTCACAAACTGGTAAACCGTATAAACGGTATAATGGATGTCAGCCCGGTAACCATACAGGTAATCCTGGTTGATGATGGCAGCAAAGATAACACACCCACATTAATCAGCAAATTGGCACAAATAGATAATAGATACGTGGCCATCTTACTCTCCCGAAACTTCGGACATCAAATTGCTTTAACGGCCGGCTTAGCCCAGGTTACCGCCAGTGAGGCGGTGATGGTCCTGGACGGTGATTTGCAGGATCCACCAGAGTTGATCCATCCCTTCTACGCAAAAC
>CALMWS010000050.1 GCA_937870795.1 uncultured Bacteroidota bacterium
TTCACCGATGCCTACTACTACAACCTCGTCTTCCAAAATGACAATGGCCTGTTCACACCCAAAACCCCCTTACTCCCCGGCACCATGCGCCAAAAACTGATCGATAAAGGAATCATTCAGCCGATGGATATTTCTATTGATGACCTTTCTAAATATCATTCTATCCATTTGATCAATGCGTTTAATCCTTTGGGTAGAGGATGCAATTACGAATGGGGCAATTTCGAATTACGAATGATTTGATTACGAATGGGGCAATTACGAATTTTTCCGTTTTGGGGTAATTCATTTTGGGCGATTTTAATTATCAAACAAAATTGTAAAATAAAACCTTAATTTTTCTTCTGTTATATTCAAGTATTATTTTTCATAATGTTCTCTTAAAATTTACCAGGGGTATTGACTATTTTATTATTTTATATTTACTATTGCATAAGAATTATAAATGCTATGATATTTGATTACTTTAGGTAAATTTCCATTTGCTTTTTTATTTGTATGTTGGAATTTGTTGCCCAAGTATGATTTGACCCTGGAGTTTGCTATTATACTATATAAGATTACCGTTAAATTTAAATTATAAATGTTATGAAAAATTCAATTTGTTTTATTATTATTACCTTATTTTTTTCCTTTATTTCATGCAATAAAGATGTGGAAGTTGTTGATTACTTTAAAAATTATCCAAATGTGAATATGGATCAAAGGAACCCTACTCCATCTTTTCTTGATACCTCTGGGTGGGAATTGCAATATTTATTTAATAAGATGAGAAATTCTCAAAAGAGCGATTTGTTGGTTTTTCTTAAAAATAATGGAATTCCAGATTGGGAGAAAGCCTTTCAAAAGAGGGGAGATGAGATCAGGATTACTTCTATTCCATTTGTAGCTGATGATTCAATTACAGGAATAGCTAGAGTATATGTAACAAATGAAGACTCTGTGAAAATTTATTATTTTTCAAAAAATGATATTGATACAGCTATTAAAAATAATCTGACTACAGCCGAATACCATGCATATAGAGGGGCAATTCAAAGTTATATTCTTAGCTCAATTTTGAATGGTCAAAATGCAAATGTTGATTACATGGAATGGCTAGTCGACAATCAAAATAGAATTGAAGAAAGGTTAAAGTATTATTGTATAGAACAATGGAATTGTGGGGGATATATATCACAGAGCACTGGGTGGCATTATGTGGATAAAAATAATTTTATTCCAGAATGGAATGGTGGCGAAAATCAAAGTAATTGTTCAATACTTTTTCGAGAGTGTTGGGTAGATTGGACTCCTAGAAATTTTCCAGGGAATTGGTTTGGCAGTGATCTAAACGGACCTGGATTAAATAACACAAATATTGGCTCACATCAAGAAAGTCAAATTGTGAAGAATGCTAAATCAGCATTTTTGAAAAATTGGCTGTTGGAGAATGGGTTAGACAATAATAAATTTAGTTATTTGATTGATTGTGTTGGATATTTACCTTCTCCTTTTGGAGGATCAGCTGATGAATTTATGGTAATGGATTGTATGAAAGAAAGTTTATACAGTGATTTAAACCTACCAAATATGATTATCGAAGAATTAAACCAGTATGCCATAGGTTCTGATGATTGGATAAATATTTTAAATGTTGAGTATTCAAGCGAAAGTTGGAAGAAAGCATGGAAAAGATTAACAAAAGAAGAGAAGAAATTGGCAAAAAGTTGGCCACTTGCGGCATTGGTTATTTATGTTAATAAAGGAAAAGCGGAAGAAGCTACTGATTTACTATATTCAAATGCTGTTCAACACAATGACAAAGCGGATGCATTCAGGCATGCTTTTTTTAATGCTTTAAATGTAAGATATATCAATCCTGATTTGGTAAAACAATTCGGAGATGCACATGAAACTGAAACACATTCTGATTTTGTTTTAGAAGTCGAGATGGATTTATTTAATAATGCAATTGGTAGGCTAAGAGGTGAGCAAAATAAAAATAAATCTGATGAAGAACTAAAATTAATAATTCAAAACGAAGTAATAGCAGGATTTTTAAAATACCTTAAGCCAATAAATTATTTGCCACCTATAGGAAATAACACTTGTTATTGGGGCTGCCCGACAGATCCCAACGGCAATCATGGTATAACGTCAGGCACTCAACTTGTTAAAACTAATTTATAATGAAGCGATTAATTATTTTTTTGGTATTCATTGTTCTCTTTTCTTGTCGCCCCAGCAACAACTGTGATGTCATAAAGATAGATGAAAAAGTAGATTCACTTCAGCATAGTTTTACTTCACCAATAGAAAATCCTTTTAAAATGGAAAGTGAAGTAAGGTGGAAGTTTAACGATACTGTTATAATTAATAACATCTATTATGGACCAATGGACACCATGTTTACCTCTCCTGCTTCCGATTTTTATAATGAAAAATCTGGAATCAATTTTTCTTATAAGAGGTACAAGGCGAGTAAAGTAGAAATTTACTACTCTTATTGTTTTTATTGATATGTTGTAAAATATCATTGATTTAAGCAAAAGAACTAAATAATGACTTCATTTTCATTGACATGTTATAGTCACCTTCGACACCAATCCCATTGAAAATGATTTTACGCCACCAACCTGACACAAATTAACTTAGCCTAAAACAGCAGAAAAGGACCTAAAAAGTATCTCATTTATGTGAAAACAAGATGACCAACAGTCCAAGTGCAGCACCGACCCTTACCTAAAATTGATGCAAACATTTAACCAGAGGCGAAGTCTGGAGTATATTTCGGCATTTAAATTTGTCTTGTTCCAAAAAAGTAAAAACCTCATTTCAGGTCCAATTCCTAATAGGATATGAACATAGTCCCTACGTCAGTTTACTGATGTAGGGACAACATGTGAACATATGAACATATTTCCCTTCCCCTTGGCCTGTATAGCTGCACCATTCCCAAAAAGCAAGAACCTCATTTCAGATCCAATACCAAATAGGATATGAACATAGTCCCAACGTTAGTTTACTGATGTAGGGATACCATATGATAATGTGAAAATGTTCAAATGTTACTCCTCACTGCGCTCGTCGTTATGTTCAAATTAAAAGATAATTGGGTAAGCAATGTGTCAAGCCCACCCCAACCAACTAATAAGGGAAAATCGTAACAAAGAAAAGGCAAAAGGATATGAACATAACGTTTCGCAATGCGAAACGTACCATATGAATATATGAACATATTTCCCTCCCCATCGGCCTTTTTTTGTGCCCCGTTAAATATTTGCGTAGTAAATCCACAAAAAAAATTCCCAATAAGGAAACTTTTCACTATCTTTGTATAATTGGTAATCCGAGCAGCCATGAAGAAGAAATTTGATATTAAATTAATGGACGAGGTCAAGATTTTCATTAAATCTCTTGACCCTGTGATGCAAAAGAAAGTCGTGTTTAACTTACAAAAAGCAAGAGAGGTAAATGACCCCCGGCTTTTTAAAAAACTTATACATGAGATTTGGGAATTCAGGATCAGGTATGAAAACACAAATATTAGATTATTGGCTTTTTGGGACACTCATACTAAAGCGTTGGTTATTTGTGCAACTGGATTCATAAAGAAATCACAAAAAACACCCAACTCAGAAATAGCAAAAGCCATTGAGATTAGAAAAAAATATTTAAACCCTGGAAAATGAAACTCACCACGATAGACGAATTAACAGACGAAATCATTGGAAAAAAAGGTAGCCCCGAAAGAAATACCTTTGAATATGACCTCAAAATGGACATCATAGGCACCATAATCAAAGAAACCAGGTTGAAACAAAAAATGAGTCAGGCAGACCTGGCTTCCAAACTAGGCGTCCAGAAAGCACAAATTTCAAAGCTCGAAAACAACACCAAAGATTTTCGAATCGGCACCATCATCAAAGCCCTTGATGCCCTAGGTGCTTCTCTCAAACTAAGCGTATCTGTCCGATAATTGCTCATCTACCTGGCTAACGCCAGTTAGACAGGCTTGTCCCAATGCCGCAATAGCGGTGTAGGGGCCGCTCACTGCT
>CALMWS010000051.1 GCA_937870795.1 uncultured Bacteroidota bacterium
CGGATGCCGACAACAAGACGGTAACCAAAAGTTTCACGGTAACCCAGCCAACCATAATCATCATCAATAAATCCATTGAGTGTACTACCGATGGTCAGGCAGAGGGATCTATTGATATTGCAGTGAGCGGAGGAGCAGGAGGATACAGCTATGCGTGGTCTAATGGTGCTACAACGGAAGATCTCAACAACCTGGAGATAGGCAATTACTCTGTGGTAGTGAGTGATGCCAATGGCTGTCAGCAATCTGCCGACCTCAAAGTGGCCGATTGTGACAACAAAGGCAATTGTTACGAAGATTTCAGGGGCATCATCACTCCAAACGGCGATGGAGCCAACGATTACTTCGTTATTGCCTGCGCTCCCGATGACGTAAATGAACTTTTCATCTATGATCGTTGGGGCAAATTGGTTTATGCTCAAAAAAATTACGATAACCTTTGGGATGGCAAAGACCAGAATGGCACCGCACTTCCTGAAGGAGGTTACCTGTGGGTAATCAATGTTTCGGGCACAGGAGGACAGGTTACTACCCACAAAGGAACATTAACCATCATTAGAGAAAACTAAGCCGGTTGCATTTACAATTGAATCAACTTGGATACATATTAAAAAGAAAACAAATGAAAGTAATTCAAAAAATAGGAGCAGTTGCATTTCTGTGCATGGTTATTATCAGCTCGGTTAGTGCCCAAAACAGATATTTTGATGAGAGGTATGTGTACTCACATTCTTATTTCAATCAGGTATTGGTCAACCCGGGGGCAGTAGCCCAGCATGGTGGCCAGCAACTGATGGTTAATTATCGAAACACCTGGTCTACTTTTCCGGGTGGCCCCAAAACTGTTACCCTTTCTTATGATGGTATGTTAGGAAATAGACTGGGTATAGGTGTTTTGGCTTTGCAAGACAATTTCAGTGCGTTCCAAACAACCAAAGGGCAGCTTGCTTTTTCATACACCATCAAAAGTGCCACCAATCAAATTGGCTTTGGTTTGTCGGCAGAGTATGTAAAACATGGCTTAAATAATTACAACGCCGGGAGCATCCTTCAGGAACCGGATGCCGTGATCAATGCGAGGAGAGAAGGCATTGAATACATCGATGCTTCTTTTGGAGTGCACGGTATTTACAACAACCAATTCACTTATGGCATCGCACTGCCTTCTTTGATTTCTTCCAGAATAGACAATACCATATCTGATGAGAACAGGCAGATTGGTTTTATCCTCAATTTGGGTTATAAAGTTACATCTGCAACAACCGGCATCAGTATGTCGCCATCCATTTTGTTGAAAAAACTCAACAACGTACCCACGCACATTGACCTCAACCTTAAGCTTGGCTTTTTGGAAGAAAAACTTACCGGTGGAGTTAGCTATAGAGTGGGGGCAGACAAAATGTTGGGCTTTTTGCTGGGTATGAACATTGATAGAATTGGCTTTTATTACAGCTACAATGTATCTAACCAACAATTTCAGGATTACAACAATGGATCCCACGAAATTACAGCAAGGATCGACATTGGTCCCAAAAAAGACAAGCCGGCTATGGAAATGAAATAGTAATTTTATATACAAAATATACAGAAAAGGGAAGGAGTTATCTTTCCCTTTTTTGTTTTAGACAAGGGTGCTCATTTTTTTAATAAATTGTTAATGCGTTTTAACAGCTAGTAGCAACCAATACAAATCATTTTTTGTGGTGATGATGGTTATTTTACAATATTTATTTAAATTAATGATATTTAATTACTTACGATTAAAATATTTTGCTAATGCAATAAATACCTGTGTTTAGGTAGTTTAGTAGAATGAATTATTTTTACCTTTGTTTGCAGTATAGAATAAGAATCTACAACCTGAGGGATGATTACTCAATTTAGGAACCAAACTCAAATCCTTTCTAAGTAAGACTTCCTCCTTAAGTATTGATATTTTTTCATTGGCAGACAGTTGCATTGCTTCTGGCTGCTTGTGTGTATTATATGGCTCAAATTTTTTTTAATTTTTTAAACCAAAACTCATTATCATGAAGGACAATTTTGTCAAAGTTTTCAGGATG
>CALMWS010000052.1 GCA_937870795.1 uncultured Bacteroidota bacterium
TGCTTTATACTTTGCGATTAAGCTAATTGAAAATGGTCCTGTCGCAATATTCTGTGGGTCAAAACTAACCGTTAAATCAATATATGAACAAGTTGTTGATTTGGAATCTCGAAACTATAAATTTGACCCGCCTTTAAAATTTTCAGATAGTGCAGAGGTTAAAAAATTGACTTTCCTACATTCTCAACATTTTGGTGAAGAAAGTGTCATAACCCAGAGCACGAAACTGGGAGTTTTTGCTCATAGTGGTAACTCCCCTCAAGGTTTACGGCTGGCCATAGAACATTCTATGCAAACAGGTAAAATAAAATTTGTAATTTGTACATCTACCCTTGCTCAGGGTGTGAACCTTCCTATTAAGTATTTACTTATTACAAGCTTTTATCAAGCAGGTCAAAAAATTAAAACAAGAGATTTTCACAACCTAATTGGGCGGGCTGGAAGATCTGGGATACACACAGAAGGCAGCATAATATTTACAGACAGAGAATTATTTGACAATAAGATCAATTTTACGGAAAATTGGAAATGGAGCCAAGCAATGACATTACTTGACCCTCTAAATTCTGAGCCTTGTGGTAGTACGCTATTATCTATATTCAATCCTTTGGTTAGTGATGACGGCAAGTTTAATATTAATGTCAATCCTATAGAATTTGTAGAAGCGTATATCGAGAGCCCTGAGGACGTAAAGAAACTTCTTGTAGAATTTTCAAATGAAAATTTAGATAAAAAATTTACCGTTGCAGGACTTTCTATACAAATAAATTATAAAATTCAAATTATATCGGC
The DNA here is from genome assembly GCA_937870795.1 of uncultured Bacteroidota bacterium. Lineage (GTDB taxonomy): Bacteria > Bacteroidota > Bacteroidia > Chitinophagales > Saprospiraceae > JADKBO01. The sequence continues at coordinate 793 of CALMWS010000052.1, forward strand.
TATTGAAAGCTTTTTAATGGCTCATTGGGATAGCATGGAGCTGGGATCCAATGAAGGAAGTGTAGATGAATTAGCTAAAGAGACTTTAGCCTATTTCCTATCTGATGATGAACAAAAACAACAAATTCTGCAATTATTTAATTTATTAGGGAACAACGTTAAATCTAAAATTACCACTCCAATTAAACGATTTTCATTTAGTCGAACTTTGTTTGGAGTACAAGATATCCTTGATATAGAAAATTGGGTAAATAATAATATTTCGGCTTTGCTTGAATCAAATTCTATTGAACAATTACTTATTGATATTTGGCCCATTTTATATGAAAAAGCAAACAACCAGACTTTAAAAAAACTAACTCCAACCCAATCTGGTTTAGATTTTGCTAAAGAATGGATCGAAGGAACATCCTATTTAGAAATATTCAATCATTTAGTAACGGCAGGAGTTAAAATAACGGCTGGGACTCAAATAAGGAACCTTAATCAAGAAATAATTATTGACATTTGTGAAGGTGCTTTTGCCTATGATACTACTCTGGCAGTTTCTGCTATAACCAGGGTAATTAACTTAGGAGAAATAGAAGGAATTGAACAGTTAAATGATAATTTAAATCTACTTCAAAAAAGGATTAAATATGGCTTGCCAACTCAATTGGCTATTTCCTTTTACGAAATTGGTTTTGCAGATAGAATTGTTGCCATGGATTTAGCCCAACAATTTCACACCTTTTCGAATATACGCAGAAATTTAATTGAGAATATAAAGACCCAAAAAAATGACATATTGAATGTATTGGAAAAATATCCAGAATATTTTAAAAACCAATTAAATATCATTGCAAATACTTAAAAGGGGGCCTAACAATCGCTTCCCAAAAATGCTTCCTAAACGTCGTGCCTTCGGGAAGCGCAACGTTAGGTGCAACTAGCAAAAAAAAAAATCAAAATAAATAATGTCATTATTAAGCCAAACCGAACCTGACAAATTGATTGGTTTATTGAGAAGTGAAATAGGAGAAATAATCCAATCTTGGATTGTGCTAAATATCTATGACTATAAGGCAAGAGAATTGCAAACCGAGGATTTGCTTCATGACATGCAAAACAAAAACCTTCAACTTCTAAATCTTGTGAGGGCGAAATTTAGGGATGATATAATTTCAAGGTTGTCAGAATTGTCTACTTCAAAACATGGAAGGTTAAACTTCGGTTTTGCGGCAGATAAATTTAAAATTCAAAAGGAGGAAATAAAGAATTTTAGCGACTACCTGAAAGAAAAACATTTAGTATTTCGTAGGAATAAAAATATTGCACATAAAGAAATATCTCCAACATGGAATCAAATTGACCCTCACCCCGTCATTAGCAAATCCGTACTATTACGAGCTGTTGGATGGGCAATTTCAATTATGAAGCAATTTGACAAAGTATATTATGGAGAAAATTATCGAAAATTATGGGAAGAAGAAAGAAAAAGGAGATATGAAATGGAGCCAGCAGCACCTAAGTATTTACTCTTGCCTTACATCGCAAGGATTGAAATGAACGAAAAAAAATAACACATGAAGATAGTCTGTGATACAAATATTTGGTATGGAATAGGGAATGGCAGCATTAGTCTCAATGATTATGCTTTCGAATCAATTTATGCCACATATGTAAATGTTGATGAACTTGCGAGAACCCCTAACATTTTATTTGATTTAGAAAGCGTAAGAAATGCTATAAGGTCAGCCATGAGGGTTGCGAAGTATCGGACTATTATGGATAATCCTTGGATATATTTATTAAAAATGGATAACCCTGAATTTAAAGTAGAGTTAGAACACGATAAAGCAATTCTTGAATTGACAACAGAATTCGCAAACGATAAAATAATTAATAAGGAACACATTAAAGAATTCGAAGAAAATTGGATTAGACCCAGACAAAAAGAGCTTGCAGATATTGCTGATGTATACAATCAATTGTTTGACAATATAAAAGAGGATATTGGAAACAGAAAAAAGGAGTTTCGAGAATTAGAGGTGATACCATTCATTAAAGACTTTATTAGAAATAGAATTGGAGATTGGACAGAACATCATTTAGGAGATAGAGCTACTTTAAGCAATGGTTTTGACTGGAATCAAATTGAACTTTATGTACATACCTGGGCTTTATGGTATGTTGAATTGAGTGTAAGTAATACTAGATTTCAACCAAATGACGCTTATGACCTTTCAAATCTTGTTTATATTCAGCCAAATGATAAATATTGGACTAAGGAAAAAAGATGGCAAAGAATAATTCAAGATATTGCTAAACTTGGAAACTATCTAATTGAGTATAAAGAAATCAACAATTTCAAAAAGGAAAGCACCTAACTTTGCGTGGCTGTCAACCGCCCTCTAAACGCAGCGGTTTGACAGTCACGCTCAAGTTAGCAACAATTTTAAAAACTAATAAATTGACACGACAACGCTTTACCCAAACGGTTTTTCTCACCTTGACGCTTCCGTTCGCTTCCTGCAACGGACAAGTGAGTACAAATCTTCCAAAGGACAGCCTTAGCGAATCAAAAACAATCATAGGCGGGCAACAAAAAATAATAAAGAACCATTTCTTTCCACAATATCCAGATGAATTTTTTTTTATTCAATGTGGGCTACAGGACAAGGCGGGAAATATGTGGTTCGGCAGTGCGGGTGATGGCATCTATTATTATGATGGTAAATACTTTACCAATTTTACCCGTAATGATGGCTTATGTCATAATGATATTCTTTGTTGCTTAGAAGATAAAAATGGAATAATCTGGTTTGGCACAAGAAATGGTCTCATAAGGTATACACCGTCAGGCAAACAACCAGAAAAAAATAATTTTGAGTCCTTTTTAATTGCTGCAAATACGATCAGCAATTCCACACAAAAAAAAGTACCGTATACTTATGTAGTTGCTGATAATTTTGTTTGGAGCATGTTGCAAGATAAAACTGGAAAAATATGGTTTGGTACAAATAATGGTGTCTATATCTATAACCCTTTGACTGGCATGGATCATGATACACCAGTTTTTACGCATTTTTTGGACAACGATAGTCTAATCAATAAAAACAACCTACATTTAAAAGAGGTAACAAGTATGCTGGAAGATAAAAACGGAAATATTTGGTTCGTGTCAGGCTATTCTCAAGGTGAAGGTATTTGCTGTTACGACGGCAAATGCCTGACTAATTTTAAACCTGACAGTATTAACTCCTTTCGTTCAATTATTAGAAGGAAAAATGGAAATTTATTATTCCTCAGCACATTTCATGGTGTCTATTCGTACGATGGAAGTGCATTCACCAATCTCACTGATAAAATAGGGATTAAAAATGATACGCTTATTACTATGTTAGAAGATAAATCTGAAAACCTTTGGTTCGGTCATAATACCGAGAATATGAAAAACGGTGGAGATGGCGGAGTTTGGCGTTATGACGGTAAGTCTTTGAAACTTTTGACAACAAAAGATGGCTTGAGCCACAATTGTGTTTTTTGCATAGTAGAAGACAGAGATGGAAATATTTGGTTTGGCACGAGAAATACTGGATTATGTCGCTATGACGGAAAATCATTTACTGATTTTACGGAATAGACGGTTCTTTTCTTGGTGGACTACCGGACAGAAAAACTGTTACTAACTCTGCCTGGCTATCAACCGCCCGCTAATCGCAGCGGTTTGGCAGTCACGCTCACGGTTCGCTGAAACGAGAAAACATCAACCGCTGAAAATCCAATCAAAACCTTTACTTTTGAAGGCTAAACATTAAGATAGTATGCGCGTAACAATTGAAGCCATTGACATTCAGGAAGTTGAAAAAATTCTCCTTTTGTTGAAAAGCCTGAACCTCAAAAACATTGAGGTAATTCCCGGGCCGTCAGGGCAGGGGCCTTCGATCACAAAAGGGGATAAGAAGGTTGACCCGCGCGTGCTTTTCGGGATTTGGAAAGATAGCCCGAGAAGCCTTGAAGCGATCAGGACTACAACCTGGAAACGAGACTGGAATGCTTGAAGTATGGCCAAATGAAGAAGCGCATCAAGTTTTATGATGTAGTCCAGATTGATAGCACTATTTCTGTCAAAGCAATCGAACTGATCGAATCCTACCGCCTGAGTCAAGGCCTTCAAATCCCCGATGCGATTATTGCGGCCACGTCTATCGTATACCAAATTCCACTTTATACCTATAATTTGAAAGATTTCGATTTCATCCCGGAAATAGCAATTTATAGTAACCAATAATTTTCAGCGAACAATCGCTCAACCCCATTAAGTTAAGCCCCTTACTCAAACATAAAACGACATCAAAAAAGACAGTGATAAATCATTCGCCACTCCATAAACCAGGTATCGTTCGCTGACGCACATAGCCAGGGTTTGTAATATCTGGCGGTAATAATCCTTGAGATAATCCTTCAATTCACC
>CALMWS010000053.1 GCA_937870795.1 uncultured Bacteroidota bacterium
CGGATGAAAATGGCAATGATGTATTGGGATCCGTAAGCCCGTTTGTGTTTAGATTATAATTGACAAAGATGAAAAAAGCATTAAATTTTGGGTGGTTATTCGGACTCTGTATCATCTTTACAGTTGTGACACAAGCCCAGTCTAATCTAACATCTGATTCCATAGTAAGTCGCAGTCTGGTGTTAACTTCTGCATATTTTGAGAGCGAAGGCATTGTATTGCGGTGGGCTCCGTCTTCACCCGGTAGCTGGCGTACTGCCAATTATTATGGGTACAAAATAGAAAGATCTGCCTATGGTGAATCTGGCACTGATACTAAATGGGAAGTTTTGGAAACAGCATTGAAGCCGATTGATCTTGAAAAGTGGAAGTTGTGGGTCAAAGATCACCCAACAGATACCTTTTTGATGGTTGCAGGTCAGGCAGTGCATGGCCAGATTTCAGAAGAGAAATTAACACCCGAAAACCTGATGCAAAAGACCGATCAATTGACCAATCTCCATTCGGCTTGCCTCTTGTCTTGCGAATTTAGCAAAGCTGCGGGCCTTGCATCAGCTCTCAGGTATGAGGACAAAACTGCGACCAGAGGTGCTCGATATCTGTATAGGGTTACCTGCGAAGCAGATCCCTCACTTATGGCAGTTACAGCGTCAGTAGCAGAAGAAGAGGTTTATCCAAAGATTGAAAACATTGGTATCAATGAAGGGGAAAAAGTGATAGAGCTTAAATGGAATCGCGATTACTATAAAAATTATTATTCAGGCTTTTACATATATCGATCTGCCGACGAAGGCAGGAATTGGCAAAAAATAACAGGACATCCGGTAGCCAGACAAAGTTTCAAAGATGAGCACAGTTATATCTACAAGGATTCTCTAGATCAAAATTATCAACCCTATTTGTATCGGATTGAAGGCCTTACTTCTTTTGCCACCAGCGGACCCATGTCAGATCCGGTGAAAGCCATGGGGAAAGACAGAACAGCACCCCTGGCACCCTACGATGTAAAACTGGAATATCTAGGGCAGGCGAGAATGAAAATATCCTGGAAAACTTCTGAGCTGGACAAAGACATTAAAGGATTCAGAATATCCAAAAGCAACGAAAAGCAGCAGGAATTTGTGGAAATTACTCCGTCCATGTTGCCGGGAACAAGCCGATCATTTATCGATTCTTCATGTAATGAAAACATCAACAATTATTATTGGATTGCGGTGTTTGACCACGAAGACAACGTCAATGTGACCATGCCGCAGTACGGTACCATCATCGATAGCATTGC
>CALMWS010000054.1 GCA_937870795.1 uncultured Bacteroidota bacterium
TTACCGTACACAATGGCATAGTGCGTCCGATATGGACAAGGCTTCACAATGGGGAATTGAGTGTATGGACCCACCTCATGCGTGAAGCGGACTTTTTTAAATCTACGGCAACTGTTGACCAAAGTACAGAAACGGATGCTGGTTTTGAAAATTACCCAAACCCATCTTCTGATTTAACTTACGTTTCTTTTAAGTTGCATCAGCATGCAACCGTAAATCTTTATCTTGAGGATGTTAATGGAAGAATTTTGGCAAAATTTATAGATAACGAAAAGCTGCCCTATGGCAAATATGTAGAATGTATTTCTATTGCTGAACTTAACCTTGCCGTTGGCAGCTATTTCATTCGACTTGATATTGACGGCAAAACAAAGATTCGTAAGATCATCATCAACTGAAATCAGTTTTTTGGCCATTCTTTAAAGATGAAACCAGGAAATAAAACATGATATGGAAATGAAAAGGGATAAAATAATTTTATTGCTACTTGGCATCTTCTTCAGTTGTCATGCAGAAGCAAAATTAAAAATTTACCTTATCCATGGTTATGGTGGAACTGGGCTGGAGTTATTTAAAATTCAAAAGGCTCTCAAAAAAAATGGCTTCATTTATGAGACCTTTCATTATAACAGCTTAACAGAAGAAATTGATTCTGTGGCAAAAAAATTGAATGAAAGAATTAAAAACGATTCTTTTGACACGCTTTCTTTTATTACCCATTCGATGGGAGCCCTGGTTGTAAGATCATTACAATCTTTTGTTGATGCTGATCCGCTATTTCCCTTCATTCAAAGAATTGTAATGATTGCACCTCCCAATAGAGGCAGCCCTATTGCTGATTTTTTTCTTGGCTGTGAGCTTACGTCATTTCTGGCGGGTCCTAACCTTCAACATTTGTCCACTGATTCAATTAATGGGGCCGTAAAATTTCCTTTGCCCCAATGTGAAGTGGGATTAATACTTGGTGCAATTGAGAAAGATGAATTATTGTCGATTCCACTCAATGGTCCCAATGACGGCATTGTGTTAAATGATAGTTCTAAAATGGCCATTGAGACTGATATTTGGATTGAAGAAGATTCACACCTGGGCTTACTCTTTAATAAGAGAGTAGTAGAAAATGTAATATGTTTTTTAAATTTTGGCAAATTTCAGACCGCCAAAAAGTAAAAACTTCCTTTTCGATTGGTGAAAGAACCATTTAACATATCTTGTACTTAAATTAAAAATATAATAGTGAATACGTATTCTTTTAATTAACAACATGAATAATAACAGCACGTCCATTGAACAAATTTTTGGTGACTTTTTATTCACCACCGATGCCTCCAAAATGGATGTGACTGCTATCCACAACTTTTTAACCAATCACTCAGGTTGGAGCAACCATATACCTTTGGCAACAGTAAAAAAATCCATTGAATATTCACTAAATTTTGGTATATTTCATAACGGGCAACAGATTGGTTTTGCGAGGGTGATATCTGATTTTGCAACCATTGCTTATTTGGGCGACGTATATATTTTGGATGAATACAGGGGCAAAGGACTTTCAAAACAATTGATGGACATGATCATGGAACATCCTGAACTCCAGGGCTTAAGAAGGTGGATCTTACTTACTTCAACAGCTGACTGGCTTTATGAAAAATATGGCTTTGTAAAAATCCCCAGGCCGGAGATTTATATGGAGTTGTATGATCCGGAAGTTTATACTAAGGCAATAAAATAATACATATCAATTTTCAATCTTATGTCAGAGATCACATTGCGTAAAACCACAGCAGAAGACCTTCACATACTTTTTCATTTTCAACTCGATGCTGATGCTCGTTTTATGGCTGCCTTTACACCAAAGCAGCCGCTTAGTTTGGAAGCATATCTTGCCAAATATGGCCCCTTTCTTAATGATGCTACCATCAACAATCAAACCATACTGTTAGATGGCAAAATAGTGGGTAGCATAGCAAAGTTTGAGATGAATGGCAATGCTGAAATTACCTATTGGATTGATAAGGCATATTGGGGCAGGGGAGTTGCCTCCCGGGCTTTGCAACAGTTTTTACAACTTGAGAAAATGCGACCCATCCATGGTGCTGCAGCAGCTGACAATATTGGATCAAGAAAAGTTTTGGAGAAATGTGGTTTTAAATTACAAGGTGAAGGCAAGGGATTGGCCGATTGCAGAGGGAAAGAAATAGATGAGGTTTATTACTGTTTGGAATAATGCATGTTAGCATGAAAACACTCATCCTCAAAATACTAGTGGAAATATAAAAACACCAATTAAAATGAAAACTTTGTTACAAAGGCTTGTCCAATATTTTCGCAATTTTTCAAAAAAAGAAAACAAAGGAAAAATAAGCGATGAACAGTGGGCTCAGATCCGAACTGGTCCAACGGTTTATCCTCCTGGTTCTTTCTCTTTGTTTATTGGAACTTTGGAAGGTAAGCAAGTCACAGGTTGGGTGAATAAAGGATATAAAGACTATGACTTCAAATCATTTTGCCCTTATTATTTATACATTAAAGTAGATCTGTCTGATGTATTACAACACCAGGAAGAAGGACTTGATGCTGACACCATAGAGGAGTTTTTTCTCAATGGTTTACAAAAACGCTGTGTCAGCCACATGGTAGCAAGAATGGCGGTAGATCAAAGCGTACTTATCAGCATGTATGTTGAAGATTTGTATGCTATTGGGCAATATTTGGATGATCTAAGTGAAGCCAATGACAGGCCATTTAATTTCGGATTTACTCTTGAAGAGGATGCCAGGTGGAAGGAAGTAGCCAATTTTTTTGATAAATAAATCAGGTATAACTAAAATGAAAAATATAATTGACATGAGGTATTTATTGTTCTTAACATTGTTATTAATCGTTGCCTGCAGCAAAACTGTGGGTCCTCCGGTAGATCATGCGGATCTGTGGGATTGTTACCAAAAAGAAAGTTGGGATACCTTAAAAATATCCAACGCGCTGATAGGAGAATGGAAGTGGGAATATGTAAGCTGCTTTTGGGTTCCGGAGGAGGCCAATAGCGAAGATCACAAAGGACTCAACATTGAATTTAAACCAGACCGCACCCTGGTTGTCAAACAAAATGGGGTAGAAACTCAAACATCTACATGGAAAGTAAGGAAAGGAACCGATAATTTTTATGAACTCGAGGCAAACCCATTTGTAGGACAGCTAAGAGGTCAGATTATAAGCTGTGATCCCTGGCTTGAGCTTTACGACAGTTATATAGATGGCTGTGATCAATTTTATAGCAAAGTTAAATAATACTACTTCAGGCTTGTGAAATGAGATTAATCAGGACTCCATCCAAGAAAATTATTTCTCAAATTGAAAAACCGGAAAAACCATTCATGAAACGTTTGTATTCTTTAAAGTATGCTTACCAAGGCATTCATTCCATGGTAAGCGAAGAGCCCAATGCCAAGATACACCTTGCGGCTGCCATTTTAGTGGTAATTGCAGGGTTGTGTTTTGATATTTCCACCACGGAGTGGCTTTTTGTTGTCCTGTCAATTGGATGGGTAATAAGCCTAGAACTGCTAAATACAGCACTTGAACAAATGGCTGATTTTGTTCATACCGAAAAAAATGAGTACATAAAAAAAATAAAGGATTTGGCTGCAGGAGCAGTACTTGTGAGTGCCATTTGTGCGTTTATAGTTGCTTTAATTATATTTGTTCCTAAAATTATAAATAATTACATATAATATTTATATTTACCTCAATAATAGATTTTTTAGCATTATCAGTTCAAAAATCTGAATAAAATTATTTGTTTGTAATTTTGTAAATTAAAGTGAAATGTATAGAGTGTTGATAATTATTTGTTTCTTTTTTTTATATAGTTGTTCGAATAATGAAAAGCAGATAGATGAATAGGCAGGATCGAATTGGTTTCAGTTAAAGAATGAAAACATACTACTTAGGTTACCTGCAGAGTTTAAGCCATCATCCCGATTCAGGATTAAGGAAGACATACCCGTAGCTAAAAAATTCAGCAAGCAACTTCCTATATTGCAGAATTACTTGGAATACTTGGAGTCTTTTGACTCTGAAATTGATTTATTAGTAGACACAACGAAGGAATACAGAATGATAATCATTTGTAATTCACCTAAAACTAAAATTGATGTGGCTTCGGCTAACATTATAAGGCAACAAATTGAGTTGTCTTTTGGTGTAAAAGAGAAAATTAATCCATTATTAACTTACAGTAAAATAAAAGGTAAGTGGAAAGAAAACACGACACACAAATTGGCTGAATATTCTACGGAGATTCTAGATTTGTCAATCAATAGTAAACTCTATAATTCTATTTATCTTTTATCTGGCCCTAGTTTCACTTTGCAGATTTACGAGGTATCAAATGATCCTGAGACAATAGAAAAGTATTTATGGACGTCTAAAGTCCTATAAGAAATCTCTAAATACCCTGGACTTTGACAGTTTTCTTTAATTTATGATGTGCAGCAAATTTGAGAAGAAATATAATTATTCATATGATAATCTAAATTGTAGTTTCCTTTATCTTACCTATATAAAAAGTTAATTTAATGAAATTCTTACTTATACTAGTTACGGTTTTTATTTTAGTGAGGCCAGTTTTTTCTCAAGGCCTGCCTCAAGCCTACACTAAAAATGTCCATATGGCAGATTCACTATACAACGCGGGTGATTATCTGAATTCCGGCAAAGCCTATTCGAAAGCATTTGAGGCCAATGGATGGAAGGGTATGTCCAATGACCGGTACAATGCAGCATGTGCCTGGGCTCTGGCCGGTGTAGCCGACAGTGCCTTCTTTCAACTGAATAGAATTGCACAAAGAGCAAACTATACCAATTATGGTCACATTACCACAGATCCCGATTTAAAGTCTTTATACAATGACACTCGTTGGAAGCCGCTTTTGGAAATAATTCTCCAAAATAAAGAAAAGGCAGAGGTCAATTTAAACAAGCCACTGGCTGCGAAATTAGACAGCATTTATGTGGAAGACCAGCAATACCGGCAACAAATAGGTGAGATAGAAAAAAAGTATGGTTGGGAATCCAAAGAAATGAAAGCCCATTGGAAAATTATTCAGGAGAAGGATTCAATCAACTTAATCAAAGTATCATCCATTCTGGGCCAATATGGTTGGCTGGGAGCTGATGTAGTGGGTGAACAGGGCAATACTACTCTTTTTTTGGTCATACAACATGCGGATCAGTTGACCCAGGAAAAGTACCTTCCTATGATGCGTGATGCGGTCAAAAATGGTAAGGCAAAGGGCAGTAGTCTTGCGTTGTTGGAAGACAGGGTAGCTCTGAGACAGGGTAAAAGACAAATTTATGGTAGTCAGATTGGCAGAGATGAAACGACCAATCTTTATTTCGTTTCCCCGCTGGAAGATCCTGATAATGTGGATAAGCGCAGGGCTGAGGTTGGACTGGGCCCCTTAGCTGATTATGTAAGCAATTGGAATATTAAGTGGGATGTTGAGCAGTATAAGAAAGATCTGCCGGCGTTGGAAAAGAAATAGGGGGCAATTACGAATTTGGCAATTACGAATTACGGAGTCAATTACGAATTTCAAATTACGTTTTTTTCATTACGAGGGGAGCAATTACGAATTTCTAGCCCCTAAGCCCTAACCCCTATTCAATAGAAATAAGTTTAAAGATGTACAAAGAGATCATTGGTCTCTTTAAAATAAGGGCATGGTAGATTACTCTCCATGCCCTTTGTGTTTGAAATACTGTTGTGTTGCTTTTCAGAACGAATTATGATGGTACCGGGGGTAGCCATTCACTTACTGAAGGTACGGTTACTCCACCAGGCCCGGTGCCAGGGCCTCCTGCAGGTCCTGCGTTGTGGCCATTGCCATCCTGGGTCATCTGGTAGTTTAAGGTGTACATGGTATGCCACATATCAACGGCAAGGTGGGCTGCGGGCACATTGTTGGTAGTAACCAGCTCATTGCCTGCAGGAGCGCTTTGGCCGTATTGATAAATGGTCATATTATAATCTGTGGTGTCTGAACCGGCGCCATAGTAGTACAAAACGTAGATATAGGTAGTGAAGTTGTCGCCTACGGCAGCCATATCCAGGTAGGTAACATTGGCAGGTAAATTAAGGAAAGGCACCTTATTGCCACTGGTATCGTTGAAACAGTTGACAGGATTACCATTAAGGTCAAAGGCCTGAATCCTGGCCAGATTGACACTTTCTGAAATAATTTGTTCCAAAATAAGTATGGTACCGTCGTAAGAGCAGGCTATGGCAACCGGAGAAAATAAAAGCCCGGGTCTGCCATCGCTTCCATTGTAGTTTAAGGCTTGTCCGGCGAATGAAAGGGCCAGAGGCAATTGGTCATCGGCTACGCCATCTCCTGTTTGAAGTGGGGTGATCATAAGTTTGCAGTATTGCTGATTCACACCAATGGCAAAGCCACCGGGATGGAGAATCAGAGAATCTGGATAATAAGGAAATCTGCCAAATGAATTTTGATTGGGACTCATATTGAAGCCGGTCGACGAGCTCAAATCTACCTTCCTCATGTGGTAGCCTCCGTCTTTGTCCTGGCTGTTGTTGGCCTTGCGCGGGTCAATGTAATAATTGCCCAGACTCTTGTCATTGGGATCAGGAACTGGCTGGTTGTTGTGGCCTATTACCCATGTGCCACCTTTCATTTCAAATTTGGGAGGGAATACATCGTACACCAATTGAGACGGAGCTGAAAACCCGCAGGAAGGAAATTTGACCGGATTCATGGTTGTACCAGGTATGTTTTCATTTTGGAAAGCAAAGAGTTGACCGCCCGCTCCGGAAGAACAATCCGTGATGCCCATGCCTGCAGCTTTCCAGGCTGGACCCAGCATGCCGTAGCGCTGACTCAAGGCTAGACCTGACCATACGGATATTGCGTTGCCGCTCTGACTTGTGTTGGCATCGGCGAGGGTCGCATTGGGAGGTGTGCTTTGTAGAATCCATGTATAAGCATTGTTTTGATAGCCTAGAATTTGACTGTGTTTGTAGATAGAGTTTTTGTCCAGCGGAATGGGCTGTTGAAGCAAGTACAAAGTTATATTGGCTGTATCCGTCTCATCATTTTCAAGCCATGAAGTACATGCTGTTCCTGCATTCCACCCACCGATGTAAAAATCTACCTGAAACTTGACCTTTCCTCCAAGCGTATTGGTAAAAGAGGTATTCAGACTCTTTGGGTATTGCGCTGGGTTTAGTACCACAGCCGGACTTGTAACTGAAGGCCTGTTTTGATCCTTGTACAACATCTTGGCTACCCAGGTAACCTGACTGCCGGCTGGGGGCTGTGGGAACGCGTTGTGCCTGGGATCAGGATAAACTGTAACTGCGCTGGTAATGGTAGTAGAAATGCTGTTGGGTATCATCCAGGGTGAGGTAGAAACTTCAACGATGGTTTCTGCCAACTGTGCCAGTGTGGTTGCTATATTGATGGCCAGCATAATCCAACCGGCAAATGGAATTTCATCTTCAATTTCTCCTTCCAGAATCTGGGCTTCACACCACAGCAATGCTTTGGTACATGCCTGGGTAAACAAAATCTGAAGTAATGAAGAAAACGCCTTCCAATCCATCTTTTTGTTGACGGCTCCATTGTAGATGAAATCTGCACCAAAATAGGTTACCCCTATACTAACCACGGCTATGATAAATTTTTTATTGCCCATTAAGTCATATAGCGGCTTGTAGGTTTGAGCAGCTACACCAAGTCCAAGAAAGAGGGTAGGGATGCCCAGATTGGCGAGGCCTGTGAATACCCCTCCCACCACTGGTGTTTTTGGATATTGGTTGGATCCTGTTCCAATGCCACAACCGTAAATGTTGGCCGATACGGCATTTTCCGGAAATGTGACCTTTACAACCAGTTGACCAGGGTCTGCAGAAATGGGAATGGCAAAGGCCGTGTTGATGGGACTCATCCATCCAATGAATCTCATGTTGTCGTAATTGAGATCCAGGGCCTGCATGATTTCTGATACTATACCTCCATCATCGGGTTGCCAGGTAGGTGTTTTCATTGGGTTGCCATCGGCATCAATAAATTGAATGTAGGCACCCAGCCACCTGATGTAATAGTTGTTCATGGTAATTTCTACCTGCCTCTTTGTGCTGTCCAGCACCTTGATAGATGATTGCAAGCCATTGGTTGAACTGCTGCTGGAAAGTGCAGCCGTCCAGTTGTCGCCTGTAGCCGTGAGCCTGATGGTTTCCAGCAACTCTGTGTCGTTGGTAGAAGAGCCGTCTGTTACCACACTCGTACCATCAGCCTGGTTCCAGGTGCCCGAAACAATTTTGTCAGGTTTTGCCTGTAGTCTGGTGTCATTTTTTGTACTGATCTGAACTGCTGTCATGGAATCTCCTGCCTGATTCATGGTTTGATCAGATGGCACAAGCGTTTGTTTCATGCCTTTTTCTCCAGCATTAAAATCCTGATAAGTAGCCCATCCGGAATTTTGAGTTGGTGGACCCGCTGCTCTCATCTTTGTTGCCAGATCTTGTATCAAAAGGTAGGTTGAGGGTGCTTTGAATTGATCCATGTGTTCCATTACAATGTCTGCTGTATCCGGATCCTGAGATATGATATCTGCATGGTGAAACAACAGTGTTTTGGCAGTGGTAACATAGTCTATGTGATCTGCAAACACCACCTGCTCATTGAGTGCCAAAGCCCTGTTGGCCTCATGGTCTTTGACTATATGGATGGTGGCATGGTGCACGCCATAGTCTCCAGGTACGCAGCCGGTATTGTTGGTATGTCGCACGGAAATACGCAAAACACTGCCCAGCTGTCTTGGTACAGGGCTTTCAGTATAATGGGTGATCCTTCCACCAATGGTAGATTGTAAACCGGGATTCTGGCTGATGGCAAAACGAAGGCTGTCTTCGTCATGCTCAACCAGGGGATATTTTTTACCGGCTACCTGCAGCCAATACTCTTCGCCTTCAAAACGGTCGGAAAGATCCGCATGAAATACGTGATTAAGATACAATTGATTAGATTCCATAATGATAAAATGTTTTAGTTGTTTTATTAATATTGAAGGGTATTACCCACAGATCCGGTTTTTCCATCATCTCCTTTTGGTCCTGAGCAGATACCTCCACTCACTTGTGCTCCACCGCTCCCTCCGGTTCCAAATGATCCACCGATGCCTGTATAGTATACGGGATTGCCACTAACCGATGCTGTGCCTACCAGGGCAATGCATGCTGAAGGCCCTCCATTTCCTCCGGCACCACCACCACTTGCTCCGCCGGCACCTCCGGCACCACCATCGCCGCCCTGGCCTCCTGTATCGTTGCATACATCGTTGGCCTTCTGGGCACTACCACCGGTTCCGCCGGTTCCTCCTAGATTTCCACTTCCTCCTGCACCACCATTACCTCCGGCGCCACCAGTGATTTTTACTGTGTTATCTACAATTCCCGTGGCATATTGTAAGACGAGACCAAAAGAAGCACCTCCCTGACTGCCACCATTTCCTCCGGCAGCGCCGCATCCTCCGGCACCACCACCGCCTCCGGCAGTACCTTCATAAAAGTCGCCATGCCCGCCACAAAAGCAATTGCAATAATGGCATGGTCCTCCGGCGCCGCCGCCGCCACCGCCGCCACCATTGCCTCCGGCTGTACCATTACCACCAACTGAAGCTTGCCAACCATTCTGATTGAAACTACCTGTAGTATTGCTTGATGCGCTACCTGCTGCACCGCAATTAGCTGCATTGCCCTTTGTACCGGTTCCGGCCGTTTGAGGTCTCTCTTTGGAAGGACACATATAATTGACTGCAGTTGCCGGAGATGAACCGGGGGCATAATAACCGGTTGTACCTGCACCTCCGTACCCGCCACCACCGGCATAGTACGATATACTGACTTCACAACGGAAACAAATATCCAAACACTTACAATCGCTGCTGCCGGAATTGGTCGACTTGTTGGCACCTATTCCTCCATTGTTTCCACCGCAGGCAGAGCTTCCACCATTGCCACCGGTTCCACCGCTGCCAGCACTGCCGTTGTTACCGCTGGCTCCAACAGCAACAGCAGCTCCTGCACTACCACTACTGCCACCAAAGGCATTGACATTAACACCTTTCAATTGTACAAAAGCGCCATTACTTGCCATTAGAGCTACACTGGCCATATTGTTGTCTGTGGGTTGGGAACCATTGACGATAAACTGATTCAGGCCTACTTTGATGCCGCTGCCATTGATGTTAAAAACGGGCTGACCCTTGCCAGGTGATGCAAGTAATGATTGGTATTGGGTGGGCTGACCATTGTTGAAACCTCCTGTGAGGGTCAGGTTTTTATTGATCGTAATCGTGGATGCAAAAACATATTGTCCGTAGTCAACAAAAATATTACCATTAGGGTTGGCATTGGTCACAGCCTGTCCCAAAGTTTTGCAGGGGCTATTGCGCGCTCCACAGCTGGCATTGTCTGTGCCACTGGTGGAAACATAAACGGTATCTCCGCTGGTTGTAAACGCATTGGCCATTTCAACTGGCAATTTTAGTTTCCTTTTGCTAAGTGTGGTGTCATCGGCAACAGATGTAAATTGATACATGATGGGTTGTTGCATGTCTTTGGGCTTGTTGCTTGAAATGATCCTTGATTTAAAGGCAGCGTTGGCAGCATCCCAATTTTTACAATCGGCAAATACAGCCATTGAAAGGTCCAGCTGGCTTGCAAATCTTTTGAACTCGCACGATAGTTTTGCTCCTTTGTAAATGGGTAGATTTTTTGCATCGAAACTGCTGAGTTTGATATAAAGTCCGGGCAAAGCATTGCTCAATATGGCATTGGTGAAATTGGTCCCGTTTTGAGAAGCATATTCAAGTACCACACCATTCATAGATGCTCCTGTAAAGTTGGCTCCATCCAGGTTGGCATCAGAGAAATTGGCCGGTCCATAATCCGAAGGGTCGAGGTCAGCATTGGTGAAATTGGCATTTTTTACACTGGCATTGCTGAACATTGCTCCACTGAGATTACATCCTGTAAAATTGGCATTGTCGAGAATGGCCCCGCTAAAATTGGCATCCGATAAATTCTGGCCAGCAAAACTTTTTCCACTAAGGTTACAGCCGGGGCAATCATAAGGATTTTGTGCCAGGTAAGGGGTTATGCAGGATAAAAAGACGAAGACCAAAGTTGCGAGGGTCTTTCCCTTTTGCATGAGATAAGTTGTGTTTATCATGTTGGTTATTTTTTACGTTCCATTTGTTTGCTTCCACAGCCCGGCAGGTTGTTAACTCCGCAGAGAGAATGTGTTAAGAAGTTTTTCTCCTGTGGTGTGCTATCGAGCTGAAGTGTATTACATTTAAAGGGAAGATTACATGATATATTCATGTATATCAAATTGCCACTTCCACTATTATATAGTTTTTTCACACTGCCCACAGTGGTAAGAGAATTGTTTTGGATGAACAGCGAATTCAAATTGGCTAATTGTTCTACGGAACCAATATTGGTAAGTTTGTTGTGGGATACGTCGAGGTATTCAAGCCATGTTTGAATGGTAATATCCAGTTGAGAAAGTGCATTGTAAGACACATTCAGAAAAGAGATATAGGCGCCAGCATCCAGCAACAAGCTATTAATTTGATTGGAAGATGCATTGAGGTAGTTGAGATTGGATAGCCCCTGCAAGTTGAGAAGGGTAATCAGGTTGTTGGCTACACTCAGTGAATTGAGACTGGGTATTCTGGTAAAGAAAGTGCCATCCGTAAGAAAGTTACCTGAAACATCCAATTCCTCCAGGGCTGTAAAATATTGTAGACCTTCGAGATTCGAAATCTTGGAATACGAACAATTGAGCGATGGCACCTGTGCAGCTGCATGTTTGGTGATGATGTAATTGGGATCTCCACCCGACATTTGTTTCATCAGTGATGCCTCCAGATTTGGATCAGGAAAATGGATCTGTCCGGTAGTATCCTTGCCACTACAATTGGGTTTGTACCACAACAACTGTGAGGTATGACCTGGATTGCAACTCGAAGATCTCCAATGAGGTACAACCCATTGAGTTCCGGTACATTGGGCAATAGCTCCGTTCGGACAGGTCACCTTGTTGTTGAGCACAGGTAGGGTTACAGCTCCATAACCCAATTGGTTGATGGCAATGATGCCGCAGTAATAACCGTCAACGGTTTTGCAGCAGGAATCAGCAACCGGCATTACAGCATCGGCAAAGTTGGCTTGCAAAACGGTGGCATTTGAAAAATTTGATCCTCCCAATTGTGTGCAGGTAAAATCAACGCCTGACCCACCATTTGGAGGCGTTTTCATAGTGGTGTTGGTGAAATTTACATTCTGAAGGATAGCTCCGGTAAACAATACACCTTCGAGTTTACTGTTTTTAAAATTGGCACCCGGCATATTGGCATTGGTAAAATTGGTGCCCAACAAAGTGAGGTCATTAAACTGACCATTGATGATGTAGCTGTTCGTCAAATTGACACCGTTGAGTCCTGCAGACGAAAAAGAAGAGTAGGAGAGGGAGGCCCCTGATAGGGAGGCAACATCGTAGTTGTTGCCCGACTGAAAATTGGCATAGTTGAATTTTGAGCTGTCTGCCGTTGCTCCAAGTAATGAAGCTCCCTGAAAGTTGGCATACGAAAAATCACAACTTGTAATGGTAGCATTATTGAGGGTAACCCCCGAAAGGTTGGCTGATTTGCCCACGTTTTGAGGATTGTAAAAAGAGGCATGATCCATTTTGACCATGTTCATTTGTGCGCCTGTTAGGTTGCTCTGATCCAATTTGCATCGGGAGAGCGTTGCATAACTAAGGGTACTTTCATTTAGCCACACACCGCTCATTGTAGCGGCAGTAAAGTCAAAGTTGGTAAAATTCTGGCCGGTAAGGATGGCCTGACTGATGTCTTTGTTTTTAAAGTTGAAGTTATTGTTGGTTATGCCACTGATGGTGGTGTAACTCAGATCTGTATAAGCCCAATACGAAGCAGGCCAGGATGAAATTGGGAAATGGTCAAAATCGAGGGTGCTATGGTTGAACTTTGTCCGAAGGTTATCAGTAGTAGAGGGAGCTACGGTCATCATTGGCCCAAAGTCTGCATACATAAGACTGGCATTCGAAAAATCGGTGGCCCTGAAAATGGCAAACTGTAGGATAGCACTATCCATATCTGCCATTTGAAAACAGGCGTGGTCAAGATTGGCACCGCTAAGGTCGGTGCGCCCTTTTGAACTTACCCTCATCTTGGCATTACTGAAATTGGCATTGGTGAGATTTACGTTTTGAAACTGTGCACCATCGAGAATGGCGTTGGAAAAATTGGCACCAATCAGATAGTTTTGCGGATAGGTGGTAAAATTATAATTGGTGAGGTCTTTTCCAGAAAAATTGGGTCCTCCGCCACTGGAGGGACAGTTTTGGGCATAGCAAGCACAGATGCAAAAGGCCAGTATACCGGCCAGCACAATAGATTTCATGACAGCAGTTTTAATGTTCAGTATAGCCTGCGGGAAATGCGAGCGGATGTAAGTAACGGTACTTAATCATCGCGGATATTAATGTAAAGATAGTTTTGCTACCTAGGGAAAAACAAGCGTAGATGTACGGAAAATTAAATAAGTAGAAATACGTGATGATGCAATGATCAGCTCACTGCATCCTACTGCCATAATAAGTGAAACGAATGTGTACTAATTGATATTACAAAGCATGCACCGTTGCTTGATATGCCTGCAGTGTGATGGTGTTTTTCTCATGTGACAAACCCGTATAATTGTTAATTAGGGTTTGTTTTATCTTTTTTATTTCCGGCAAGGTAATGCTGGCAGAAGTATTGGAAAAATTGAGCAGGACCAAAATTTTCTGACCATCCATGGTTCTGGTGTAAGCATATACCTGTTTATGATCAGGAGCCAAAAGTGTGTACTTGCCATGGATCAATGCTGCATTATTTTTTCTTAATGCGGTTAGGCTTTTAAAATGTTGAAGTACAGACAATGGGTCTTTTTGCTGTTGTTCGACATTAACAAATTTATGATTGGCGTTGACAGGCAACCATGGTTTTCCCTTTGTAAAGCCACTAAAATCATTGGTGTTCCATTGCATGGGGGTCCTACCATTGTCGCGGGATTCAAATCTAAGTTTGTTCATGAAGTAGTCCATGTCTTCATGCTTCGATTTTGCTTTTTTATAGCCATTGATGGCAGCTATGTCGCGAAAATCTTCGATGCCTTTAAAAGTGGTATTGGTCATACCCAATTCATCGCCATAATAACAATAGGGAGTGCCGCGCATGGTGAGTATAAATGTGTTTAACATTTTGGCGGCAGCCTCTCTGAATTCTGCTTTATCGCTCGCAAATCTGCTTACCATTCTGGCCTGGTCATGGTTGGCAAGAAAGATGGAGATCCAGCCTTTGTCTGCAAAGGCACTGTCCCACTGTGTGAATACTTTTTTGAATCTGCCTAGCTCATAGCCTTCGTATCTTGCCAGGTCAACACCATCAAAAGCATAGGCCATGTTGAGTTCTTTTCTATCGGCATCTACCAGATTGTGGGCATCTTCAAAGTTGCGACCCGCACCTTCAGCCACACTCATTACTTTGAATTGGCTGAAAACCTCTTTGTGCATTTCTTTGAGGTAGTCGTGAATGCCTTCCTGCATGGCATAATAAGCAATAAAGTTTTTTTCATATCCCACAGGGAAAGCAGGGAAGGTTGTGTCTTTGGCAGCAAACTGAAAAGCATCGAGCCTGAACCCGTCTACACCTTTTTTGGCCCAAAACTTCATGATGTCGTAAACCTCTTGTCGCAACTTTGGATTGCTCCAGTTGAGGTCTGGTTGCTTTTGTGAAAAATAATGCAGGTAGTAAGCATTGGTTTGTTTATCGTATTTCCAGGCATCGCCCTTTACATCAAACAAGCTGTAACGATAGTTGGGCTTCCCTTTTTCTGCCGGCCACCAATGATAGTAATCGCGATAGGGATTATCACGCGAACTCCTGGATTGTTTAAACCACTTGTGTTCGTCACTGCTGTGGTTGACAACAATGTCCATGATGAGTTTCAAACCTCTTTTATGCAGCCCTTCCAGCAAGTGATCAAAATCTTTCATGGTCCCAAAATCTTTCATGATGTTGCGGTAATCACTCACGTCGTAGCCATTGTCGTCATTGGGAGAGCTGTAGATGGGATTGAGCCATACAGCAGTGACACCCAAACTTTGGATGTAGTCCAGGTTTTCAATAATGCCCTTGAGGTCGCCAATGCCATCACCGTTGGTGTCTTTAAAACTTCGGGGATAAATCTGGTAGACTATTTCTTCTTTCCACCATTCATCCTGGGTATTTACAGCTTTGTTTTTGTCGGAGTCGGATGGACTGCATGACAAAAAAAGAAACACTAAAAATGTGAAAAGCAGGGCAAAATGTTTCATGTATGTGGACTGTTTGTGATTAAAAAATTAGCCGGGTATCCTGTAACGCTCATGTACCAGGCTATCTTTCGCAGCTCAAAGCTAATGGCTTTGTTTGAAGAATAAAATTAAATTTGGTTGTGCAATTTTTATTGGTAAATGCAAAGAAATAAAAATATTATTTGGTTTTTCATTTTAAAGTATAGGGTGCAAGAAATTTAATATCGTAGATTTTGGAAAGGGGTTTAATGAAAAATGCCTAATTTGCACATTGTAAAGTATGGCAAATTGAAAACCGAATTACAACTTATCATTGCTGAACTTGAAGCCGAGGCTGAATTGCTGCAAAAAGAAATGGATCTATGTCTGATGGACGATAACAATTACAAGGGTGCTCATTGGTTTCAAAAGTGTCTGGGTCTGGTGAAAACAAAATTGAGTGTACTGAGGCAATTGGAAAACGTGAATGTTGAAAAGGGCAAAGAATTGGAATGGAAGATTAAAGCTTTATAAATTCACACAGCTGAATTGAAGCAACAGTTTCCAACTGTATTTAATGAGATGATGGAAATAAAATATCAGCATAAAATTAAAGCTCTTGAGACATACAAACAAGAACTTGAAAATTTACCACGGCCATTTCATATTGATGGAGAGGTCTTATTTACCTTACTTGGTCGCTTAGCTGACAATAAAATACATATGGTTACGATTCAATTGGAGAAATACAGAAGCCACATCTATCTGACCAAACTAAATGTCGGACTTCAAATTGAAGTGATCACAAAAGATTATGACAACGAACCGGTGAATCTTTTTCGTAAAAAGGGGCGTGGTTTGGCAGGCTTGGATTTTGTCCGCACCACTGAAGGCGCAAGTCTTCAGATTCCTGATTTTGACCATACCATGATTGACAGTGTCATTGAAATTATGTCGAGGCTATTCTATGATGTTTTACATGTAAAGGCTGGTGAGCAGGCGAAGATTTTAGTGGATTAGGTGATGATGGTCGATTTCAATTACGATGCTATCAAATACGAATTTCAAATTTCAAATTACGTATGTTCAATTACGAAATTCTAGCCCCTAGCCCCTAGCCCCTAGCCCCTAGC
>CALMWS010000055.1 GCA_937870795.1 uncultured Bacteroidota bacterium
TCGCTATATGGTTGCGCTCGGCGGTGCCTCGCTATATGGTTGCGCTCGGCGGTGCTTCGCTATATGGTTGCGCTCGGCAGTGCCTCGCTACATGGTTACGCTCGGCGGTGCCTCGCTACATGTTCACGCTCGGCTGCGCCTCGCTATATGTTCAAATATTTTATAGTTGGTCTAAGGACAAGGTAAACCAAAATATCGGAGATGTGGTAGATCCTTTTAATAAAGTAGAAAGCCTGAAAAATATGAACATAGCGTTGAGTGCAGCGAAACGCACCATATGAATATATTCAAATGTTCACATGATGTAGGGATTTATCTTAAAATGATGTTTTCCGCCATTCAGAAATGAGGTAACATACCAGATATTGGGTTAGTCAAAAAGATATGAACATAGCGTTGAGCGCAGCGAAACGCACCATATGAATATATGAACATATCCCAATCCCATTCATCGACGATTTCCCAACCCTGGTCAGATAATCCAAAAATTGTGGGTAAAATTTGTTTAATTTGTGGACACCAAATAAAATTTTGCTTTTGACCAGAGAATTGATCATGCTGGAAAAACTGGAAAAGGAGCTGAACCTCAAACAATTACAAATAAGGAGTCTGCTCACCATCACCCAGGCCATTAATGACAATGTGCCGCAGGATGGGCTTTTCAACATGTATAAATCTTTCCTTTCCTGGGAAATGGGCATTGAAAAAATGGTGCTCTTCATCATGGCAGATGAGGGCTGGGTTTGTACCACCCATATTAACTATGAAAACAAGGCGGTTGATGGTATTATTCCGTTGATTGTCAGCCACAAAAGGTTGTACACCATCAAGGCGGATGACCCGGCACCTTTGCGGGATTTTGACATCATCATCCCGGTTTTTCACAAAGATTATCCCATTGCTTATTCTTTGATTGGGGGTATTAAGGATAAAGACGACCTTTTTAACAAAATCCAGTTTATCACCACCATTACCAACATCATTGCGGTGGCCATTGAAAACAAAAGGCTCTTTAAAAGGCAGCTTGAGCAGGAAAAATACAAAACGGAGCTGTTATTGGCCCAGGATGTTCAATCGATGCTGATCCCGGATACGCTGCCGAGCAACGACAGGTATGCCATTTCCAAGATCTACATGCCCCATTACAACATTGGTGGGGATTATATCGATTATATTAAATACGATGAAGATCGTTTTGCCATTTGTATAGCCGATATTTCGGGCAAAGGGGTGGCTGCTGCCCTGCTGATGGCCAACTTTCAGGCCATGGTGCAGAGCCTCATCTTTCAGTACAAAGACCTGGAGACCTTTATTTTTGCGCTCAACCAGGCCGTTTACCGCATTACAAAAGCCGACAAATTCATCACTTTTTTTGTGGCGGAGGTTAATCTGAGGACGCGCAAAATCCATTATGTCAATGCAGGCCATTTTCCGCCAATTTTGTACCGTGAAAACGGCGATTGTGAGCGCCTGACTACGGGCTGCTCGGTGATTGGTGCTTTTGAGCGCCTGCCGGAGATAAAGGAGGGTGTTTTAAACATCGATGGGCCCAGCTTTCTGATGTCATTTACCGACGGCCTCGGTGAATTGTCGAATGGCAAGGGCGACTATTTTGAAGAGACACATTTGATTCCATTTATTGCAAAAAATTCCGCAATTTTGCCTGACGAATTCAACCGGCGATTGCTCGAAGAAATTGAGGTTTTCAGAGCAGGACAAGAGTATCTGGACGATATCGCAGTGTTGACTTGCAAAATTTATTAATCCACAAAAATGCCAACAAAAAACAGGATCACTGCTGCCTTTCTTGCCTTCATTACAGGAGCGGTTGGAGGGCATAAATTGTACCTCAACGATACAGGCGGTTTTATCATGTACCTCGTCTTGTTTATGGTGGGTGTTAAACTCTTTGGTTTACCACTCAGTCTGATTCTGGCCATTTTTGAGGGCTTACGCATGCTGAAACTAACCGATCAGGAATTTGACAGAAAATACAACAAAGGTTATGTACAACGCGGCGATTCCCGCATCGAGCGCAGACGTGCAGAACAAATGAGGCGGTACGAAACAGAAGACAGCAGCCGGCCTTATCACCAGGCACCGCCGCAAAGACAGCCACTTAGGGTAAGAGCCAATCCTTTTAAAAACAGCGGTCTTGCCAAATACAAAGAATTTGACCTCGACGGTGCCATCGAAGATTTTAAAAAAGGCCTCGAGATCGATCCCAACGATGTAGCGCTCAATTTTAACATCGCCTGCGCTTATTCACTCACGGAGAGAAAAGAAGAAGCTTATAAACATCTGGCCAAGGCAGTGTCTTTGGGTTTTAATGATTTTGAACGCATCCAAACGCATGATGACCTTGCCTTTGTGCGCATCCAGCCGGAATATGATACCTTTAAAAAATCGGGTTATAAGGTTTATCAAACAACCAAAGCACCCGAAAATACATCTGTTAAAATAGAGGTCCAGTCGCCGGTAGAAAACAACGACGCGCTGTTGGACCAACTCTCCAGGTTGGCAGAACTCAAAGAAAGGGGCCTGCTCACCGAAGAAGAGTTTTTATTGGAAAAGAAAAAATTAACGAGAAATTAAACGATAAATTTGATAGCCAGGAATGTAATATCGAGTTTGCTGGGTCCTTTAAAAAATACCGATACGGGAGAAGAGGCCATCAACATCATGAATGTTTACCACGTAAAACACCTGCCTATTGTAGTGGGCACTGAGTTGCTGGGTTTGATTTCTGAAGACGACATCCTCAACCACGATTTGGATGAAACGTTGGGTACATACAAACTTTCCCTTGTCAATCCTTATTGTCAGGAGAACGACCACTTGTTTGAGGTCATGCAAAAAATGGCACTCAATCGCCTTACCACCATTCCGGTTGTAGACGGCTCCAACCAATATTTGGGACTGATATCCATTGAAGATGTGTTCAATTTTTTTGGGGAAAGTTATGCCTTCAAAGAACCTGGCAGCATCATTATCCTGGAAACGGATCGCAGCAAATACTCATTGAGTGAAATCGCCAGAATCTGCGAATCAGAGGGCATTTTGATCTTCTCATCCTTTGTCACAGCCAATTTAGACAGCACCATCCTTTACGTTACACTCAAGCTCAATACCTTCGAAGTATCAAGGTTGGTCAATGCCTTCCAGCGTTACGACTACACCGTATCGGGTGCTTTTTCAGAAGATGAATACATCGATACCCTCAGAGAACGATACCACTCGCTGATGAATTTTCTCAGCATTTGATTTGAACAAGCCTATGCGTTACATTCTGGTCATATGGCTTACCTTCTGCGGTTTGTCCATCTTTGGCCAGCAAAAAGTTTACCTCGCCGATGTGGAAGTGGTAGGTTTGAAACATACCCGATTTCATGTGGTGATGAATGAACTGGATATTGCCATTGGAGATAGCCTTGATCTCACCGGCCTGGCCGATGTTTTGCAACGCAACGAACAACGCCTGCTTTCTACGGGCCTCTTTAGTCTGGCCGACATCAACATCAAACATTGGGATGCCGAAAAAGGGGAGATCGGACTGAGCCTTGAAGTTAAAGAATCGTGGTACATCTATCCGGCACCCATCTTTGAGCTGGCAGACCGATCCTTCAACGTTTGGTGGAAAGAAATGAACTGCGATTTTGACAGGGTCAATTATGGTATCCGCATTGATCATCTAAATCTGACCGGCAGAAAAGATAAGTTCAAAATAAAATTTCAACAAGGGTATACAAGAAAATACGAATTGGAATACAACTTTCCTTACCTCAAAGGCACCTGGGGCGTTGGAGCAGTCATTTCGTACGCTGAAAACAAAGAGTTGGGTTTCATTACTTCGGGCAATAAGGTATTGTTCAGGCGAAAGCCCGATGAATCTACTGTTTTGCGAAGATTCCGTACTGGTCTCACGGCAACCAAAAGGGCCAGTGCTTTTGCTTTTCACACACTTCGCATGGAATACCAGTACAATTCAGTGGATGATGTAGTGGTTAGAGAATGGAATCCCAATTATTATCCACATGGTGATAATTACATTCAGTTTTTCCGGTTATTGTATGTTTTTCGCTTCAACCATACCATCTTCCCAACCTACCCGGAAGGAGGGTATGCCATGGCCTTTGAAGCACTGGCTGATGGCCTTGGCCTCGGCAATTACAACAACCTGGCAGGAGCAGCCGAATTTGAAGCCTATACCCAACCGTTTAAGGGCTTTATCGTAGGAGGTAAGATAAAGGCAAAATGGAATTTTACCAGAAACAAGATTCCCTATTCCAACTACCAGGCCCTGGGCTATGGGTCTGATGTATTGAGGGGTTACGAATTGTATGTAATGGATGGCACCGATTTTGCATGGCTAAAAACCTCTGCCCGCCTTCGATTGCTGGACCACAATTTTAATTTGGGCGGTACCATGCCACTGAAGGCTTTCAATGTAATGCCAGTGCGTTTCTTCATTAAGTTTACCGCTGAAACAGGTTATGCTGCTGATAATTTTTATGCTGTACACAATCCATTTTCCAATCGATGGCTGCTTGGCTATGGTCCCGGCCTCGACCTTCTGTTATACAACAACTTTCTGCTTTCCCTTGAGTACAATACCAATCACGTTGGAGAAAGTGCTTTTTATTATAAGTCGAAGTTTAACTTTTAATTAAAGGACGAACACTTTAAATGCTAACCTAAATTACTATACTAATGAATAACGGTAATATCCCCCAACAGACTCTCCGTCTTTCCATTCCGATATTCAACCTTAACTACGTAGGTATAAACTCCGGGCGTAAGCTCACATCCGTTGAAGCTACCATCCCAGCTAACAGGTGATGTTACTTCGCCGGTGGTAAACACTTTGGAACCCCAACGATCATATACATCTACACCCAAAATTTTGTAGCCATCACCATTCTGAATGACCCATGTATTGTTGCCTGGCGACTGGGTGCTGATGACATTGGGGAAGATGATGACCGGATCTTTTCCTTCTACCAATAACCTGAATTCGGCACTTTGAGGGCAATCATTTGCATCGGTAAGAGTTAGGGTATAGTTAGTGCTTTCTGTTGGTTGCTGAACGATAGGTTTGAGGCAATCATTACAGCTCAGATTTGTGGCGGGATCCCAAACTAAGGTGGTTGGTTCCGGATGGATTGTAATGTCCAGAGGAGTGTCTTCTCCAAAATGAACCTTCAGTGAAGTGGGAGTAATTACAAAAGGAGTAGGAGTGGTGGCCGGCTTAACTGTAAGCGTTTCCTTATACGAGCAGCCATCGGCACTGCTGAGTTCAACTTTATAATTACCTGCTTTTAGATCCGACAAGATAAAGGGCAGACTGACCTCTCCGTAACTAACACCATCGATGATCAGTGTGCTTACCAAACAACCTTCAATGGCACGGATGGTGATGTTACCGTTTTGATCACCCGGACAAACAGGAGCCGTGGTGGTGATGTCTACGTTTTGATATTGGTTGTTGATGATGCGAAGTACTACATAGGTGGCAGAATCACAACCGTTGACGGAGCCGGGCAGATAGGGCACCAGACCGCTTTGATTGGATTTATCAAAGACTACTCCATCTACGGTTATGGCTTCGT
>CALMWS010000056.1 GCA_937870795.1 uncultured Bacteroidota bacterium
CAGTGGGATGTAAGTCAGCTGGTTGAAGGGATGTATTGGTTACGAGCCGGCGAAAAGACCTATAAAGTGGTAGTAGCCCGCTAAGTAGTTATTTGGGTAACCTGTTGTCCATTTTTTGAGCCATGCTCATGAGTTTTCTCATAGCCCTAAAAATGGCCAGCAGCAGGATGAAGCCAAAAGAAAAGACCAAAAACATCCATTTAAAAGGTCCTGCCTCATCCGGTAGAAGTCCTGAAAAAAAATAGGCAGTAACACCGGTGCCAATGGCCAGGATTGCATAAGAAAGTAAGGCTTTCCACCAATAATCATCCGGTTTTTGACTTGCCAGGCTGAGCACTGCAGTAAAAAGAGAATACACCATCAAGAAACTGAGGGCAATGGTATATTGGGTTCTGGGTAAAAAAGCACCGGGACCGGTTGAATTAAAAAAAACCACCACCTGGAATAAAAGGGCTGCCAAAGCATTCCATAGTAAAATGCGAAAAGGCGATATATCCATTTCGAATACTGATTTCTGAAGTTTTTGATCCATTTTGGCTCTTTTTATGCAACGAATTGTCCATTAACAATTCATTATTAAATAATATTCAATCGAAAAAGTTTGCGGTAATAAAATATTGAATGAAATATAATTTTTACAACTTATCACAAATTTGGTAATTTTTAAAAAAACAAAATATTTACCTTTACAAAAGCAAATCAATCAATTTGGTTTCATTTGGTTAGGGTTGAGGTAGTGCTTTCGCATTACCTCTTTTTTTTTTTTCTACAACTAACATCTCTTTGGCCCGTTTGTTATTCTAAAATTCATAAATCCGGTTTCTCCATTCACCTTCCATAAAATTGGCAATGTTTTGAGCGATGCCATTTACCAATTGCTGCCTTGCTTTTGTCGAAGCCCAGGCAATGTGGGGTGTGATGTGGCAATTGGGTAGTCCCAGCAATGGATGGTCCAAGGGTGGTGGCTCCTGGGTCAATACATCCAGGATAGCCGTAAAAGCAGGGTTGGCTTTCAGGTGTTGGGAAAGTTCATTTTCATCAATCAATGGTCCCCTGCCTGTATTGATAAGTATGGCATTGTCTTTCATTTTGGTCAGAGTATTTTGATTGATCATTGCCCTGGACTCATCTGACAATGGCAAGTGCAAAGAAACCACATCCGATTGGGAAAGCAGGTCATCCAGACTGCGTGTAAAATCGACCCCCTGAGCTTGCTTTTTAGATTTGTTATATGCCAATACCTTCATACCCATGGAGAGTCCAACCTCGGCCAACTTGCTGCCTATCTGTCCGAAGCCAATGATGCCAAGGGTAAGGGTACTCAACTCGCGAATAGAGTGGTCAATAAAACAAAAGTCCGGGCAATTGACCCATCTTTTCTTGTTAACCTGATCAAAGTACCAGGATGGTTTATTGAGCACTTCCAACAAAGAAGCGAATACCTGTTGTACTACTGAAGTGGTGGAATATCCCCTAACATTGCTGACCGGAATCTTCCTTTCTTTCACTGCATCCAGATGGATGTTATTGAAGCCGGTAGCAGCCACCACAATGTATTTTAGATTGGGTAAAACGGCAAGGGCTTTTTGATCTATGACGAACTTATTGGTAATCAGGATGTCGGCATCGGCAGCCCTTTCTGCCAACTGATCAACATGGGTGCGATCATACATTTGGTATTTTCCAAGTGCATACAAACAAGCATCATCTATATCTCCTCTTTGCGTAGTAAAACCATCCAGAAACACAATATTCATGAAATTTAATTTTGTTAATTTCTATTTTATGTCATGAAAGTTTCAAAAATCACATAACTTTAAAGAATAAAATAGGAAATGTTAAAATTTACTAAACATTTTATTTTACACAACAATGCAGTGATATTTACAGTTAAATAGATAAAATCAGACCTTAAATAATTAGTGATATGGACAGACTTACGATTGCCTCAGTAACCCTACCTGCCTATCCTGTGAAAGATCTACTCATTATCAAAACCATATCGAAAATAACCAGCGATCTTTATTATTCCATCATTGATTCCAAAGGCAGAGAAGTAATCTCGAATACCATAGGAGATGCATATGAAGGATTGATCAAAATAAGTGTTGATACCCTCAACACCGGTATTTATCTACTTCGTTTGTCGGACAAAAATTCCTTTGTGGTCTCCTCGTTTGTAAAAGCCTGATCTTGGTCTGCTCTTTGTAAACCCGGTTAGGATTTTACATCCCCAATGCGTGTACCGTCGGGAATGACCGCACCTTTATTGATCACCACAATGCCCTTTTTGATCACGTAATAATCAGTCTCCGTTTCCGGCAGGTCTGGACTTCCTTTGATGACAACATTATCTCCAATGCGGGCTTCTTTATCTATGATGGCATTTTCTATCAAACAGTTTCTGCCAATACCAATGTTGATGGCATTTTTTCGCATGTCTTCAAGGGTTTCAAAATAGTCGCTTCCCATCAGGTAACTGTTTTTGACAATAGAGTTATCACCAATGCGTGCCCTGATACCAATCACACTGTTGATCACACTTTTGGCATGAATGATACAACCTTCGGAAATGATGGAGTTTTGAAAGCTGGTACCCGAAATTTTGGATGGAGGCAGCTGGCGTGCTCTGGTATAAATTTTATTGACGTTGTCAAATAAATTAAATTTGGGTATGGCATCTGCCAGGGCAATATTGGCTTCAAAAAATGATTTGATGTCCCCAATATCTGTCCAATACCCATCATACATATAACTGGCCACATTGAGACCGCTCCTCAATGAATCGGGTATGATCTCTTTGCCAAAGTCAACGGCATTGGGATATTTTTCCAACAGGTCTCGCAATACACCTTTGCTAAAAATATAGATACCCATTGACGCCAGGTATTCTCTTCCTTCAGAAATGAGTTTAGAATCTACAGCAGACTTCCATTTGGGCAGGTCTGCCATAGGTGGTTTTTCTACAAAGCTGTTGATATAACCGTATTGATTTACTTTCATGATGCCAAAGGCGGTTGCATCTTCTGCAATGACCGGGATAGTGGCAATGGTGATATCGGCATTTTGAGCTACGTGGTACTTGGCCATGATTTCAAAATCCATCTGGTACAACTGGTCACCGGATAGGATCAAAACATAGTCAAAATCACTGACCGTAATGTTTCTTACAGATTGTCTGACCGCATCCGCAGTACCCTGAAACCAATTGAGGTTGCCAGAGGTCTGTTCGGCAGCCAGAATGTCTACAAAGCCATTGGTAAAATGGTCGAAGTGGAAACTGTTTTTTATATGCCGATTGAGGGAAGCAGAATTAAACTGGGTGAGAACAAAAATTTTGTTGATACCTGAATTGAGACAGTTGGAGATCGGAATATCAATGAGACGATACCTTCCTCCGATGGGTACTGCCGGTTTTGACCTGTCTTTGGTCAATGGATAAAGCCTTGAACCTACTCCACCCCCCAAAATTAGGCAGATGAACCTGCTCGTAATCGATCTTTGCTGTTTCATGTCCTGATTTTTTATTTTGTCAGCGTAAAAAACAAGTCGCAAAAACAAAATATTATTTCGTTATTTCAAATAATATTTCTAAAAATGCGGCTTCTTTACTTCTTATCTTGCAATATTATCTAAATTATTTCATTCTTTTTAATTTATTTACCTGCCCGTTACAGATCGATAAATATCCATGTATTGTCCTGCGCTTTTTACCCATGAAAAGTCAGCATCCATGCCATTGGTTCTTGCCGTGGTGAGCAGTTTTTTGGCACCATGCAAATAAATGGCCCTTTGAAATTCTTCGAAAACATGGTAAAAATCGAGGCTGTTAAATTTGAGTCCTGTGCCATTATCACCATCAAAATAAGTGACGCTATCTTTGAGTCCTCCGATGTTGTGGACAATGGGTACCGTGCCATACCTCATGGCGTACATTTGGTTGAGACCGCAAGGCTCAACTCGCGAAGGCATCAGTAAAAAATCGGTTCCTGCATAAATTTTGTGAGAGACGGCTTCGTTGTAGGTAATCATGGCTGCTACCTTGTCGGGTCGATGGTAAGCCAGGATGCCCATTTGGTGTTCCACCCATTTATCTCCGGTGCCCAAAACTACAAAGTTGAGGGGTAGTTCTCTTCTCAGTGATTCTTCTATTATGCCTGGCAGAAGATCGGCACCTTTTTCTCCGGCGAACCTACCAATAAAGGCTACCAGAGGAAGTTCCGGATCCAGTTGTGTTCCTTCGAGCAGAGCCAGCTTATTTTTCAGTTTAAAGTCATCTACATCGCCTTCATAAAGCGAGGTCAAAAATGGATCGGTAGCGGGATCCCAGACTTCGTTGTCAATGCCATTGAGTATGCCCACACATTTGTGATTTTCCTGATGAAACAAGGCTTCCAATCCCATAGAATTGTACTTCAATTCTTCCATGTAGCTGGGTGAAACCGTTGTCACCTTCCAGGCACACTTAACAGCAGATGCGAGCGGATTGATGAGGTTGCCCCAATCGAGCATTCCTGCCTTCCATGAATCGAATTGTGGGAGCAGGTAGTGCATGGTCCATGGAAAAACGCCCTGGTATCTTTCGTTGTGAATGGTAAATACCACCGGCAATGAAGCCAGATTGCGGTAGCCATCACAGTTTTGCATGATAAAGGGTATGAGTCCTGAGTGGTGATCATGACAATGAACCACATCCGGTGTGTGTTCTGATAAAACGATGAAATTGAGATATGCCCTCTGAAAACAGAGGTGGCGCTGGATTTCATCTCCAAAAAAGTGGCCATCTGCTCCGGCGTAAACCCCATTGCGGTCCATTTTTCCGGGAATGTCAATAACCATCAGTCGAAAGCCCAGATTGGCGTCTGTGACCTCTGCTATGCCGTAATCTATCCTTTCATGGTGGAGGTAAAAATGAGAAACATGACGATAATCAAAAGATTTACCTTCAAACCATTTCATCCTGTATTTCGGCATAAATACGGTGACTTCAGCGCCCTGGTCATTGAGGTATTTGGGCAATGAGCCCACCACATCGGCCAGACCTCCTACCTTGGCGCACGGGTAACATTCCATCGAAACAAAATGAACACGAATAGGTGAATCGGACATAATCAACAAGTATTTGGTTGAAAGATACAGCAAAAAGACTTCGGTTTTGATTATCGCCGTTTGTTTTTTATCTGACCTATGTCACACTTCCCAATGATGAACAAAAATGAAATATATAATGGCTTGAAATTGACCTGTATTACGGAATCCAAAGAAATTGAATCCAGACCTTTTACATTAATATTGCAATAAATTTAAAAAAAAGTTTACCTTCGCAGCCTAAATTAATCAATCATGGGCAGAGGAGACAAAAGATCCAGAAAAGGAAAAATTTCACAGGGATCTTACGGTAAAGCAAGGCCACGCAAAGCCAAAAAAACCGTAGTAACAAAAAAACAGGCTTAATTTTTTAAGCCTGTTTTTTTTTAGAGTACCATCTCAGGCACCTCAGCCGGAATCTCCAGTTTTCCTGCCGTAGCAGCAACGATTTGTTCTACCGAAACACCCGGTGCACGTTCGCGAAGAATGAAACTTCCGTTTTGAATGTCCATCACAGCCATATTGGTGACTACTTTTTTCACACAATTGACGCCTGTAAGTGGCAATTGGCACTGGGGCAGCAGTTTGGAGTTGCCATCTTTGTCTGTGTGCATCATGGCAACAATGATATTGTTGGCACTTGCCACAAGGTCCATAGCACCACCCATACCTTTTACCATTTTTCCGGGTATTTTCCAGTTGGCTATGTCTCCGTCTTGAGATACCTCCATGGCACCCAATACGGTGAGCTGGATATGCTGTCCTCTGATCATGGCAAAACTCATGGATGAGTCGAAGATGGCTGCACCTGGTTTGAGCGTAACAGTTTGTTTTCCGGCATTGATAAGGTCTGGATCTTCTTCTCCGTCAAAGGGAAAGGGCCCCATGCCCAGGATGCCGTTTTCAGATTGAAATTCTACATGCATACCTGCTGGTACATAGTTGGCAACCAGGGTAGGAATGCCTATGCCCAGGTTTACATACCAACCATCTCTCAGTTCCTGTGCAATTCTTTTTGCGATGCCTGTTTTGTCTAACATTGGAAAAATTTTAGGGGATAGGGGTTAGGGACTAGGGGTTATTTTAGGGGTTAGGGACTAGGGGGCGAACGGTGCGTTGTTCAATTCTTTTCTCGTAGTTGACACCCTGAAATATACGCTGGACAAATATGCCGGGAAGGTGGATGAAATTGGGATCTAACTCACCGGGTTCAACCAATTGCTCAACTTCCACGATGGTAATTTTTCCGGCCATGGCCATGACTTCATTGAAGTTGCGGGCGGTTGCTTTGAATATCAGGTTACCGAGCTTATCTCCCTTCCATGCCTTGACCAGGGCGAAATCAGCTGTAAGGGCAGATTCAAGGATGTGGGGCTTGCCGTTGAACACCTTTACCTCTTTGCCTTCCGCGATTTCGGTGCCATAGCCGGCTGGAGTATAAAAAGCAGGGATACCTGCTCCTCCGGCTCTGCAGCGCTCGGCCAGGGAGCCTTGGGGAATAAGATCCACTTCCAATTCTCCACTTAGCATTTGTCGTTCAAATTCTTCATTTTCCCCGACATAAGATGACACCATCTTCTTTATCTGCCGGTTCTGAAGCAATAAGCCCAGACCAAAATTGTCGACCCCTGCATTGTTGGAAATACAGGTCAGGCCTTTGATGCCCTTGCGAACCATAGCGGAAATGGCATTTTCCGGAATGCCACATAAGCCAAATCCACCCACCATTAGGGTAGCATTATCTGGTATGTCATAAATGGCCTCGTCTGCGTTGGCAAACACCTTGTTCATTGGTTAGTTTTTTTTGCAAAATAAATAATAATAATTGAGCTGCGGGGATGATTTACACCGCAGTGATCTCAGATGAACCTGATTTTCTTCTTTGGTATTCTAATAAAGCCAAACTCCAGATAAAATTCGCAACCGGCATTTTTTGCGGAATTAAGCCCACAAATTCATTCAGGTAACACAATATAAAAATGACTATTAAAAAAATAGAAATCACCCATTTTACTTTGTTGTTTTTTGTCAGGAAGCCCAGGTAAAATGGACTCAACCATAATAGATTGTAGTTAATTTTTGTAGCCTGGTGGTCGGTAAAAAACCATAAGAAAACGATGAGGAGCATAGCTGTGATGGCAAATGCAAGCCACAATTTAAACATGACATCTAACCAGTTGAATTTTCTTTTATAATAAAGAAAAGCTATGACCAACAATAATAAAAAGTTGATAAGTCGGGGTGTGATCAAAAAACTGGCCTCCGTTCTTTCAAAAATCAATACGTCATAAGTATCACCCAACAGATTGTGGCCGTTTAGTTGAGCTGAGGCCAGGTTGTCGTGCAACTTATCAGGAATAAACATCTGAGCAGAGGCATCTGCAATTTTATCAGCCTTGCTGCCTATGATAATGTCAATACCCGTGCACAGCCATGGCCATGCTTCCAGATACCGGTGTAATAAATTTCTAAAAGTGAGCTTGTTTTCTCCGCTGTATTGTGGTGGGTAGTGGAGTGTTTTTTCAAATACATCTCTGATCCGACTGGAGCAATTGTCGTAAAAAAAGTCGTATTTGTATTCTGCATTCTCTGGCTTGGCATTGTTTTCGAGAAAGCGGATAATATCTTCTTTTTGCGAATTGTTTATTTGCAAAACCTGCTCTCTGACCCCTCTTTTAAAGTAATGGTATTCTTTCAGAAAACTACCGTAAGAGGCAACAGCCAATCTATAAGGCAACTTGCCCCGCATAAACTTTAGGGTGAAATTGGGGGTTTGAAAATCAAAGGTGCCATAATTAAAAACCACGTCAAAATTCTTCTCCTCATTTTTAACCCTTACCGCACTGTGACCAAATAATGAATATATCTCTGAGCCCGGATCACAGGTAAGCAAGGAAATCTGGGTATTATTCATCAATGTATCAACCCCTTGCTGGCCTCTGCTTCCAATAGAAAAGGTCAATATAAAACTAATCAAAATTAAACGCGCCATGGCTTCAAATTTAGACCAAGGTAAGAAAATGTTCTTAATGAAGAAAGAGGATATGGTCCGTGTGAAGGGATGTCGTTCAAAGGGTACGCGCCGCAAAATATTGCGGCACTACATGTATTTCAAAAATGAGCTTTATCAAATCTTCCGACAACCTGTCTGCGATAACCCGTCTTACACAACGCATATCCCAGCATGGGGTCAATAGGGTTACGCCTTAAATGTCAAAGTTGTGTTAAGTGTGCTCCGTATAACAGTGAAAGTTTTGGTTTTGCCCGTTTAATTTGGGAAATTTGCACCATGAACAAAAAATTGAGAATATTGGGGGTTTGGGCTTTTGTGCTATTTTTCTTTCATAGTATAAATGCACAAGAGGCAACGCCCATTACATGGAAGACATTGAGTGATGTGACTTTTTATGAAAAATACAACAAGGAGTTTGATTTTAATGTGCTTTATCCCAAGTTTGGACCTAAGGTAAAAGCATTGGAAAACAAGTGGGTGGAGATTGAAGGTTATGCCATACCCATAGAAGAATTGGGTGCCGACATTTTGGTGCTTTCGGCCCTGCCTTATTCCCAGTGCTTTTTTTGTGGAGCTGCGGGTCCTGAGTCGGTGATGGATATTAAAACCAAGAAAAAACTCAAGGTTAAGATGGATAAAAAACTAAAATTCAGGGGAAAACTCAAGTTGAATGAAAGTGATTTATCGCAGCTCAATTACATACTGACCGATGCGGAGTTGATCAACTAAACAATATGAAAAAACACCTTAATTTTATAGGATTGGCTTTGATTGTAGCCCTGCTTCATCTGGCCTCTTGTCAAAAGAAAGTTTGTACAGAAGATCTTGGAGAATTGCCGGAATATAGCATACCTGAAGTGAAGGATACTTTGATACAGCAACGCCGCATTTATTTTGCTGGAGAAAGAAAATTATTTGAATCATTAGAGTCAGGCAGATTAAAGAAAGTAAGAAAAGTTGTATATAGAAACGTAGCTCAATTGCCATTTTCAGAAAGTGGTGTAATAAAATTATACTTAGAAGTTAACCAGGCAGGTCTGGTTACATACGTTGAAACGCTACCGGAAACTACAATTACCAATTCAAATTCATTAAAAAAAGTTGTTAAAGCTGTATTTGGGTATAAATATGAACCCGACTACAAAACGCCAGTTGAAGCGGTGGTTCTGACAGTTAAGTTTGATCTTACTGGTTTATATTAACTTAGAAATAGAGTTAAGCCATATTTGATTCTGCTTTAAAATCATATTTTGGTATTTCAAAACTGTTTACTGGTCGATAATTTCGATATTCTGAGAAATCATTTTTTTTGCTTCGGCGTTACATAAAGAAATGACAGTACCATGAAATTTTATCATGTAATTTTAGCTGCGGGTCTGGTAACCGGAGGTTATTTTATTCGAAAAGGTTTGGTTGAAAATGATGCATTTTCACTGCTGGAAAATAAGGAGAGTCCTGTTGCAGATCCAAAAGATGATAGCAATTATGCACCGGTAAAAGAAAGTAAGCCCAACAATATTGCACCAGTTACCCGGGTATTTGACACTGAAGCTGCCACCATAGATTTGTTTGAAAAGGCGGTTCCTTCAGTTTGTTTTATTACTACGTTGAATGTGAGGCAGGATTATTGGTCGCGCAATGTAGAAGAGATCCCATCGGGAACGGGTTCGGGATTTATTTGGGACAAAGAAGGTCATATTATAACCAATTTCCACGTCATTCAGGGAGGCGACAGAGCTACGGTAACCTTATCAGATCGTAAGACCTATGATGCAGAAATTGTAGGAGTAGCACCTGACAAAGACCTGGCCGTATTAAAGATCAAGGCATCAGAAGCCGTATTAAAACCCTTGCCGGTAGGTACATCACATGACCTGAAGGTAGGGCAGTATGCCTTTGCCATTGGCAATCCATTTGGTCTTGACCAAACCCTTACCACAGGGGTGATTTCGGCACTGGGAAGAGAGATTAAATCTGTAAATGGCAGGGCAATTCGCGATGTCATTCAGACAGATGCAGCTATTAACCCCGGCAATAGTGGTGGCCCTCTGCTGGATAGCAGTGGAAGGCTCATTGGTGTTAATACACAGATTTACAGCCCTTCCGGAGCATCAGCGGGCATAGGTTTTTCAATACCGGTTGATGAAGTCAATTGGGTAGTGCCCGATCTTATCAAATACGGTGAAGTAAGAAGACCCGTTTTGGGCGTATCTCTTTTACCCGCGTATTATGCCAAAGGCATGAGTGAAGGCGGTTTGATCATTGCAGAAGTAGTGAAAGGAGGGCCGGCAGCCAAAGCGGGATTGAAAGCCATCAGCCAGGACCGGGCTGGCAGATGGGTGCCGGGCGATATCATCACAGCCATCAATGGCATCAAAATAGAGGATTACAATGATTTGGTTTTAGCCCTTGAAAAATACCAGGTGGGGCAGAAAGTCAAACTTTCAGTTGAAAGAGACGGTAGCCAAAGGACAGTGGAAATTGTATTGGCCTCTTCGGCCGAAATTAGGTGATAGCAACTGATTATCAATGCATTTTGTATAAGTAAAAGATAATTTCAAAAAAATCGTTTCACGATTTGTAAAAAAATTTTACCTTTGCCCCCGCTTCCTTAAGCCTTTGACCCATGGTGTAACGGTAGCACTACAGATTTTGGTTCTGTCTGTTAAGGTTC
>CALMWS010000057.1 GCA_937870795.1 uncultured Bacteroidota bacterium
CTTACGGTGGAAATGATGGAATGGAAAACGACCCACAACGGAGAGGAGCCTGTATTTTTGATTAAGGTAGTGAATGCATTTAAGGAAGGCATACAGATGTTTTTTGATATGCTTTTATGGCTAATAGGCATTTGGCCAATCGTTGTGGCCATGGCACTTTTAATAATATTCAGAAAAGCAATTCTGGTGAGAATAAGATTTAAATCCAGGACTAAGGCTTAGCGAAATAATGCTTAAATCACAAAATTTATAATTCAAATACAAGGATGCAGATATTTTAGTTTTTATTTATATCAAATTAGCAAATACAATATTATATATTTGTAAAAAAATTGATATGAAAAACATTGTATTTCTGACTCTGTTCGTTTTGCCATTTCTGATTTTAGCTCAAAATGTGGGTGTCAACAATTCCAATCCCGATAATTCAGCCCAGCTTGACATAACCAGCGCGAGCAAAGGCTTACTTATACCCAGGATGACAGAAGCAGCAAGACTTGCGATTGTAAATCCTGCGCACAGCTTAATGGTTTATCAGACGGATGGACAATACGGCTATTATTATAATAACGGCAGTACAGTTTCTCCATCATGGCTGGCACTTGGCACCTCACTGAATACATGGGCTATTGGTGGGAATACTTTGAATGCGACAGGTGCATTCGGAAGTAAGAGCAATAACCATGTAGATTTTTTATCCAATAATGTGGTTAGGGGCCGCTTAACCAATCTGGGAGAATTTTTTGTTGGGGCAACCAATACTACCATTGCAGGCGATTTATTGGGAGCAGTGGGAAATAGCACGTTTCCTTTTGCAGTAAATGGATACAGCAGTTTCAACGGTTGTGGTGTTTATGGAGCTATTACCGGAGGGACAACCACCTTCGCCGCTGTCCAGGGAGAGTACCAGTCGGCTGCTTCCGGACCCTATAACACTGCCGGAGTCAAGGGATCCAATCAATCAAGTGTGCCTGGTACGGCTTTTCGAAGCCTTTCTGCTTCAGGGCCTAGAGTAGGTGTCTTTGGCAATACAACAAACGCAAATGGACAGTACACTTTTGGAGTCCACGGCAGCATGGGTAGCAGTGATATCAGGTGCGGAGGCGTTATCGGAGATGATTTTGGCTTTGCCTTGGGAGCTTTGGGTTATTATGCAGCAAGTTTGACGGATTACAGTGTCTATGGCTTTGGCAACGCTTATCAGGTAGGTGTGGCAGGTGGCAGAACTTCAGCACCTGAACCCAACACACAAATTGGACTTGGCATCTATGGAGGAGTAATGGGAGGATGGATCAGAGGACTGGTATACGGCACCCATCTAAAGGGAGAAATATATGGCCTGTATGTAGATGGTAAAACCTATACCAATCAACCCATCGCAGAGTTGGTTGCTACTGATGCTGAAGCCCGGGTACCAGTATATACTGCAGTATCTTCACAACCGGAAGTTTATGATAAAGGAAAGGCAACGACCGTAGGAGGTGCAGGCAAAGTAGAATTTAACGAAATTTTCAGATCGATGGCTGATTTTGATGATGTAGTGATTACAGTAACTCCGCTTGGACCCAGTTCAGGACTATTTATCGAAAGTCAGGATGAATCAGGATTTGTGGTTCGTGAAAATGGAAAGGGTGCCACATCCGTCAAGTTTTCATGGATTGCCATTGCTTCCAGAAAAGGCTTTGACAATATAGATCATGCAAATGAAATATTGAACAAGTCATTTGATGAAACCATGAATAACGTCATGTTTAATGACAACAACAAAAAGGATAAACCTACACCAATATGGTATGATGGCAAGAAGGTAAGGTTTGACAATCCACCTGCGAAAAAAGTGGATGGATCTTATTCTCCTTCCACTAGAGTGATAATTGATTAAATGTGGTTTGGAGATGAATAGTCTTCGGGAAGACACTAAACTCATAATCAATTTTTTGAATTTGCCTATATCCAGTTTATGCCGCTTTTTGCTGCTATTGATATTTTGTACTCAAAAATTATCGAGTATCAATGGTGTTGTGGCCCAGAACAAAATTGTGGACATAGAGGCAGGCGATTATTTTATCCTCGCACTTAAAGACGATGGCACAATCTGGTCATGGGGTATCAATTCGCAAGGACAATTAGGCAGAGGTTACATCAGTAAATACGACTCTATACCACAACAGATTGGAGCGGATCGCGATTGGGTTAAAATTTTTGCCAACGGTAATCGGTCTATAGCTATAAAAAAAGACAGCTCAATTTGGGCCTGGGGCATGAACTCTAATAGTGAACTGGGTGTAGGAGATGAGTATGCTATCACTTTTCCGAGGCGATTTGGGGAGCATAAAAAATGGAAAACCGTATGCATGGATCATTCAATTTTTATTGTAGTAGATGCAAACGGTTCTGCATTGTGCAATTTGGGATGGGGAAGAAATTCAGGTTATTATGAAACAACAAGATATTCCATTGAGGAGATTAACAGCCGATATGGGGGGCTCTCATTTAGAGACACTTCAGGCATGTTTTATTTTATTCCAGATGTTGATGGATATGGAGCCGCTCCCTTTGGAAAGGTTAAAGCTTTTGACGATTATAATGGCCGATGTGCTTTTGTTGATCAGAACAATGATGTATATGCACATGACACCCTGGACTGTGAAGGAGAGTATCATGTAGTTCACCGAAAAGTCATGGAAAACGTAAGAGTTAAAAAGTTGAACAGTAAGTTAGATGGTAAGTATTTGCTTGAAGAGGATGGAAAATTGTGGTATTGGGGTTGCAACCGCTTCGGTTACTCAGGGTTGGGCTATAAAAAAGTTGTAGAAATACCTATCCGTATTGCCCCACATATTAAATGGGTTGATATTGCTTTTTTAGCTGCTGACATTCCTCTATTACTTAGTGATGAGGGCCACTTATACATAATTACAGCCAACCAGTTTACGATAGAAGGCATATTTACCAAGAAGCAATGCCCACAACCCTGCATTATCCATTAACTTTGCCGATTAAATAATGACAATTCACAATGATCTATAAATTCAACAACTTCATACCTGTAGTAGACCCCACTTCTTTTGTTCACCCTCAGGCAGTGGTGACGGGCAATGTGATCATTGGTAAACACGTATATATAGGACCCGGAGCTGCTATTAGAGGCGACTGGGGGCAGATCATCATCAAAGATGGCTGTAATGTACAGGAAAATTGTACCATTCATATGTTTCCCGGAGTAACGGTGGTGTTGGAAGAAGGAGCACACATCGGGCATGGAGCCATCATCCATGGAGCCCATATTGGGAGCAATGTGATGGTGGGCATGAACAGCGTCATTATGGATGAAGTAAACATTGGTGATAACAGCATCATAGGAGCGCTCACTTTTATTAAAGCAGGTGAAAACATACCGCCGCGCAGTCTGGTCGTAGGCAATCCCGGCAAGGTGGTCAAAGAGGTGACAGATGAAATGATAAACTGGAAAACAAAAGGAACAAAATTGTACCAGACTCTGCCGCGTCAATGCATGGAAAGCCTAGAAGCTTGCGAACCTCTTACAGCAATTGATGTCAACCGCCCTTCGCAGGAAAGCATGTACCAAACGTGGAATGCCATTAAAAACAGTTGATTACCTGAGCTCTCTTCTGAGGATCTTACCTACATTGGTTTTGGGCAACTCTTTTCTGAATTCTACTACCCTGGGCATCTTATAACCGGTAAGATTTTCCCTGGCAAATTCAAGAACCTCTTCTTCTGTTAGAGAAGCATCTCTTTTAACTATAAAAACTTTGACACTTTCACCTGATTTTTCATCCGGAATGCCAATGGCAGCAGCTTCCAAAACTTTAGGGTGTGTCACCAATACATCTTCAATTTCATTTGGATATACATTGAAGCCGGAGACCAGTATCATATCTTTCTTTCGGTCTACAATGCGAAAATAACCGTCCGGTTCCATGATGGCAATATCCCCGGTATAAAGCCAGCCATCTTTGACCGTTTTGGTGGTTTCATCCGGTTTATTGTAATATCCTTTCATGATTTGCGGGCCTTTGGCAATGAGTTCACCGGGGCTGCCAGGAGGCACCTCCACACCATTATCGTCTACAATTTTGATATCGGTAGAGGATACTGGTAAGCCAATGTAGCCCAATCTGGCGGCCTTACCCAGAATATTTACGGTCAGTACCGGAGAAGACTCTGTCATGCCGTAACCTTCACTGATGCGGCACCCCGTTACTTGCTCCCATCTTTCTGCTACTGCTTTTTGCAGTGCCATACCACCTGCCACAGTCACCTTCAACTGGCTGAAATCTTTGTCCGCAAAATCAGGGTGGTTGAGCATGGCATTAAACAGCGTATTCAAGCCGGAAAACAAGGTAATTTTATTTTTATCAAATTCTTTGATCACCGAAGGAATGTCTTTGGCATTTGTCACCAGCACGGTTTTGGCCCCCAATGCCACCATTGCCAGGCAGTTGACTGTGAAGGCAAAGATGTGATACATGGGCAGTGGTGCCAGTGCTACCTCGTTGCCCTCGGTGAGGCAGGTTTGCATCCAGGTCTTCATCTGAAGCATGTTGGCAATCATATTGCGATTGGTGAGCATGGCACCTTTGGATACACCGGTGGTACCCCCCGTATATTGGTGGATGATGACATCATCAGGAGCACTTACCAAGGGTTGGAGGGTAAACTTCTGACCTCCATTGAGGGCATCTTTAAAACAGACAGTATTGGCTATGTTGTATTTGGGTACAAGCTTTTTGATGTGCCGCACCACCAGGTTGATGACGGCGCCTTTGACAGCACC
The DNA here is from genome assembly GCA_937870795.1 of uncultured Bacteroidota bacterium. Classification (GTDB taxonomy): domain Bacteria; phylum Bacteroidota; class Bacteroidia; order Chitinophagales; family Saprospiraceae; genus JADKBO01. The sequence continues at coordinate 4,802 of CALMWS010000057.1, forward strand.
CAGCATTTCTCCCAAAGAGGTAGTGATCACAATTGAAATCTTGGTCTGGCCCAGGATTTGTTCCAGATTGTGGGCGAAATTTTCAAGGATGACGATGGCTTTGACATCGCTATCGTTGAACTGATACAGCATTTCTCTGGGTGTGTACAAAGGATTGGTATTGACAACGATCAAACCTGCCTTGAGGGCACCTATGATGGCAATGGGGTATTGAAGACAATTGGGCATCATCAGCGCAATTTTATCACCAGCTACCAGGCCCCTCGATTGAAGGTAGGCTCCAAAGGCATCAGACATTTTTTGTAAGTCGTGGTAAGTGATGCCTTTACCCATGTTTTCAAAAGCAATCTTACTGCCATGATTTTCAAGATTTTCCCTGAAAAACTGGACCAGATTCTGATACGAACTGTCATCAATATTGGCGGGTACTCCCGCAGGGTAGCTGCTCAACCAAACCCTTGCTTCACTCATGGCTCAACGATTGTTTATTTCTAAAAAAAAGGTAAGATAAAAGACTTTAACGACTTAAAAAAGAGGATAGAATTGACGATCCGGGCCAAGCTCTAAAGGAAATGTCAGGGGCAAAAGAAAATTTGGTTTATTGTACAAAACAATGATAAAACCAAATTATAATTGAATAATAATATTTCGTTGAAATTTAATACTACAAATTAAAGAAAAATAAATTTAATCCTTGTTTGAGCCAAAGGAAGGGAGGGTGTAACCAAATTTAATTTTACTTCTTCTTCTCCGGTTTTTTTTCGGTGAGGTCTACCACTTCAAAATCGCCCATTTTTGAATACTTGTTAATGCGGGCGGTGATCCTGTCTTCAGCCTGCATTTCCAGCAGTGCTTGCAATTCTTTTTTGATGTGAGTCTTGAGGGTCTTGGCCATTTTTTCCGGGTCGGTATGAGCACCTCCAACGGGCTCTTTGATGATTTCGTCGATCAGACCAAATTCAAGCATGTGCTCAGCGGTAAGTTTCAGTGCTTCGGCTGCCGTTTCTTTGTAATCCCAGCTCCTCCAAAGGATGGATGAACATGATTCTGGTGAAATAACGGTATACCATGTATTTTCCAACATAAATACCTTATCCCCAAGCCCAATGCCCAAAGCACCACCAGAGGCTCCTTCACCAATGATGTAACAAAGGATGGGTACCCTTAGCTGCGCCATTTCAAATAGGTTTCGGGCAATGGCTTCGGCTTGTCCCCTTTCTTCTGCTTCAAGGCCGGGATAGGCTCCCGGTGTATCTATGAGGCAAACCACCGGAATATTAAACCGTTCCGCCATCTTCATAAGTCGAAGGGCTTTGCGGTATCCTTCCGGATTGGCCATACCAAAGTTGCGGTATTGGCGCATTTTGGTATTGATGCCTTTTTGATGACCCATGACCATGACCGTTTGTCCACCTAACTTTGCCAGACCACCTACAATGGCTTTATCATCTGCAAAATAGCGGTCACCATGCAGTTCTGTAAATCGTGTGAAAATCTGGTCAATGTAAAATAAGGTGTAAGGCCTTTCCGGGTGTCTCGACAACTGAACCTTTTGCCAACCGGAGAGATTGGAATAAATTTCTTTGCGCGTATTCTGTATCTTTTTTTCCAACTCTTTGATCTTGTCGGAAACATCAATGACGCCCCCTTCGCCAACTTCTTTGATCTTGTCAAGTTGTTCGTAGAGCAGTTCAAGGGGTTTTTCAAATTCCAGAAATACCATGTTGCACAGATTGGTTGAATAAATCAGACGGCTAAATTAAAACAAACTTAACTTAGTCGGGCAGCATGCCTGTTTTTTGTAAAAAAAAATATGTAAAATTCAGGTTTACAATAATCTACGAATTAGTGTTAAACATAGCATGATGTCCTCATCCATACAAAAGAAGCATACTTAATTTTTAATCACCTCTTGGGTGGCAACCAAAACATGCCATACTTTCGAACTTAAAGCCCGATACTTCATCATGCTCTTTAGCCATTTTTTGAGCATTGTTGTGTTCGTGGCAATTGATACAACTAAATATTTTGTAATTGGAGGATTGAATATGACAGTCAACACAATCATTCCATTCGCCTTTATGTTTTCCGCTATAAATGGGAAAGTAAGCATCGTGTGAAGAAAAACCAGCCGGCTTCCATCCGATGGCTAACGTATGGCACAACTTACAATCTGTAGGGAAGAGAGAGTGGTCAACGCTCTGAGCTGCATTGATGGCATCAGCGTGACAACTTATACAATTGGCGTCCAAACCTGTATAAGCCGGAGGTTTATGACACCCAAAACAATCAATTCCCTTGTGGCCTTGTTCCAGAGGGAAGAAGCTGTGAAGTATGGGATCTCCTTTCCAGGCTGTACCTGTAACGGAATGACAGGAAGAACAATCTGTAGAAAAATTATTTGCCTGATGGTCGGGCTGTTTGGCAGCAATGTACTCCGACCTGTGACAATCCAGACAGGTCACTCCTGTAGGTTTGAAATTGACAAGTGTTTCACTGGTATGACAGGCGGCACAATCCTGAGTTGAATGAACACCCATAAGAGGGAATGAGGTTTTTTCATGCATCCGGGTAATATCTTCAACAATCCATGATTTTGGTGTATGACAGCGAGCACAATCAATGCCTACGGTTTGTTGATGGAAATCTGTATGGCATGAAATACAGGTGCTTCCAATTTCAGAAAAAATCAAACTTTTGTGACATGCAGCACATTCCAAAGGCTCATGCTGACCCACCAGAGGATAGGCAGTATCCGTGCCATGGTCAAAAGTGTGGAGGCTGCTTTCCATTTTCCATGATGCCGGTGAATGGCATTTGGTACAATCCAATGCCAAATTTTGACCATGGGGTGACTTTGCTCTCAATTCTTGCGCATAACTGGTAAACCCGATCAAAAGCAATGAAAAAAACAGGATGTATCTAATTAACATGGGAATTATCAACCAACAGTTTGAATTCGTTTTCTTTTCATTTATGCTGGCGACGATTGTAAATATAAAAGAAAAATTTCACTATACTGCCAAAATGAACAACTACTTAACCCAGTCAGAAAAAAACATTTATGAAGTCGTTTTTGCTGGCAAGTCTTTAGAATTCTGGTTCAAAATCACTGTTTAAGTCGACAAATGGCCATGTATTATCGATATTTTCAACATTTTTTTGTAAAAGCCGTTAGTTTTGACATAATTTAAAACAATCAATATGAAACACGTTTTTGCTTTTTTTGCATTTCTTCTCCTTAGCATTGCTGCATATTCCCAGACTGCAGATGAAATCATCGATCAACACATCAAAGCCATTGGTGGCGCAGAGAGATGGAATGAAATCAACAGCATGTACTCCGAAATGACCACTGATATGGGTGGTATGAAAATTCCTATCAAAATCTGGCAACAGCATATGAAAGGCATGCGTGTTGAATTTAGCGTTCAGGGCATGACCGGTATTCAGGTGGTTACAGACAAAGACGGATGGTCACTCATGCCATTTATGGGACAAACCAAGCCGGAGCCAACCAATGAAGAGGCGCTAAAATCTGCCAGAAGTCAATTGGACATCAGAGGTCAGTTGTTGGATTACAAATCAAAAGGCTCTACAGTAGAATACCTTGGCGAAGATGAAGACGAGGGTGTTGAGGTTTACAAAATCAGACTTACCGATGCCAATAAGACCGAAACAACCTATTTCATAGACAAAGAAAGTTACCTGGTTATAAAATCGGTAACCAAAGTTAACTTCCAGGGACAAGAAATTGATGCCGTTACCAAGATGTCGAACTACAAAGATGTAGGGGGCATTAAAATTCCCCATAGTGTGGATTCAATGTCTACCGGTAAAATGGAAATCGTTCATGCTGTTGTAAATGCAGTGATCGAAGCAGACAAATTTGATATGCCCAAACAATAATATTTATGATTAGAAAATTGATATGGACGGGGTGTATAACCCTAACTGCTTTTGCAGGGTTACAGGCCCAAAAAATAACTTCAGCCACCATCGGTGATGTATCCGCCAGGTGTATAGGTCCTGCAGTGATGGGAGGCAGGATTACCTGTATCGAAGGTGTCAATGCCAAGCCCAAAGTTGTCTATGTAGGGGCAGCAGGTGGTGGTATATGGAAGACCGATGATGCAGGTGTGAGTTTCAAATCCGTTTTTGACAAGTACTGCCAGTCTATTGGCGATATAGCCATTGATCAAAATCACCCTGATACCCTGTGGGTAGGCACCGGTGAGAGCAATATGCGCAATACGGTGTCGATTGGAAACGGCATTTACATGAGCAAAGATGGTGGTGAAAACTGGCAGCAGATGGGCTTGCAAAAGACAGAACACATCAGCAAGGTCATCATTCATCCTGGCAATTCAAACATCATTTATGTGGCAGCTCCAGGCCCTTTGTGGAGTGATGGACCGGATCGGGGCATCTTCAAAACCACAGATGGGGGTAAGACCTGGGAAAAAATTTACTACATCAATGAACGCACCGGATGTGCCGATCTTATTATGGATCCGAGAAACCCGGAAACTTTGATCGCTACCATGTGGGAATTCAGGCGCAAGCCATATGCATTTTCGTCAGGAGGTCCATCCAGTGGTATCTTCAAAAGCACAGATGGTGGTAAGACCTGGAGGTCAATCAGGAAAGGACTGCCTGAAGGAGATCTTGGCAGGATGGCATTGGCGCAGGCTCCTTCAAAACCGGATCGACTGGTTATGGTGTGTGAATCCAAAGAAACCAAACTATATATATCTGAAGACAGCGGAGAAAATTGGAAAGAGCAGGCATCAACGTTTAATGTGAAGGCAAGGCCTTTTTATTTTTCTACCATTGAATTTGATCCCAAGGACGCTAATAGATTATACAGACCTGCCTTTAGTATGTCGATCAGTGACGATGGTGGGTATTCATTCTATGATGCGCCCGGGGGTGCCGGCGTGCATGCAGACCACCATGCGCTTTGGATTAATCCTGCCAATACCTCACAGATGTACTTGGGTACCGATGGTGGTGTGTACATGAGTGTAGACAGGGGCAACAACTGGCAATTTATTCGTTGTCTTCCTGTATCACAATTTTACCATGTAGATGTAGACAACCAATATCCCTATTACAGAGTATATGGTGGCTTGCAGGACAATGGTTCGTGGATGGCACCCAGTCAGAGTCCCGGAGGGGTTGAAAATGGAGATTGGGTGTCTCTTTATGGGGGCGATGGATTTTGGGTAGTTCCCGATCCAACGGATATCAACTATGCCTATGCAGAAAGCCAGGGTGGCAATATGGCGAGGGTAAATCTCAGGACCAACACCTCGAGGGCCATCAAACCATTTGAAGAAGTTGGTGATGAAAAACTGAGGTGGCACTGGAACACACCGATGGTGATGTCGCCCAATCGCAAGGGTGCTTTGTATACGGGTTCGCAATACCTGTACCGTACCTCCAGCCAGGGAAAAAAATGGGAAAAATTGTCAGGCGATCTTTCTACCAACGATAAAGAAAAACAAAAGCAGGAGGATTCAGGAGGACTTTCTGCCGATGTTACTTCAGCAGAAAATCATTGTATCATCTACAGCATAGCAGAATCGCCCATCGACTCCAATACCATATATGTTGGTACAGACGATGGCAACTTTCAGGTGACCATCAATGGAGGAAAGACCTGGGTCAATCGTGCTGCTGCCTATAACCTTGCTGGCATCCCCAAACAAACATGGGTATCCAGCGTCCATGCCTCCGTACACGATGCCAATACGGTTTTTGCTACTTTTGACAACCACACATACGGAGATCACAATACCTATGTAGCGGTTTCCAAAGACAGGGGGCAAACATGGACCCGACTTACTTCCAATGAATTTACCGGCTTTGCCAACAAAATTCTTCAGGATGATCAAAATCCTGCCTTGTTGTATCTGGGTACTGAAATGGGCTTGTTCATGAGTTTTGATGCGGGACAAAGCTGGGTGAGGTACAAATCGGAATTTCCGTGGATGGCCATGGTGCGCGATTTGGTGTTGCACCCATCCGGTGATTTGGTCATTGCCACACACGGCAGGGGCATTTACATCATCGATGACCTCTCACCTTTGAGAAAGCTCAATCAATCAGATCTAAGTCAGGATGTATTGTTTCTTGAATCGAGAGACGCATTTTGTTCTGCCGGTCGATTGGGTGGCAACCAGACATGGAATGCAGGTGAATACAACGGGGGCAACTACACTGACAATGCGGTAATAACTTACTACCTCAAAGACAGAATGGCTTCCGGGGATGCAAAAATCATTATACGCGACAGCCTGGGCAACGTGATCAGAGACCTGCCTGCGGGGAAAAGGAAAGGAGTGAACCGCATTGCATGGGATATGAGACTAGCCCCACCAAAGGTGCCGGAGGGAGGAACCAAATTGAGTTTTGGAGGTTTTATGGGCCCGCTGGTATTGCCTGGAAAATACTCGGCCGAGCTGAGGGTTGGCAATCAGGTTTATAATCACGATTTTGAACTCAAAGCCGATGATTTGGCCGACTACACAGCCAAAGAAAGAGCTACTCAGTTTGAGTTGTCGATGGACATCTACCGTAAATTGGAAGATCTTGCTGCCAAAATGAATGAAATTACCTCGTTCCAGCACCAGGCCGATAGTTTGGCAAATATTGTGACAGATGCAAAACTTAAGCAGGCATTAAAGACCTATCGCGATTCACTGGAAAACCTGAGAAAGGACATGGTGCCTACCAAACACACCTCCATTTTTGCCGATGAGGAGCGACTCAGGGAAAAGATTGTGGACGTATACAGTCAGGTGCTTTCTTATGAAGGAGAGCCCAACAATTATGTTTACAAAAGGATGGAAGGCTTGAAGGAAGAGGTTCAAAAACTTGAAAAAAGGCATGAAACTGCCAACGAGAAGCAGTTAATACCGCTGAACGATAAGTTGGTAAAAAAGGGCTTTAAACCCATCCAAAAGATAGAAAAGGAAGTAAAACCTTAAAAAAAGGCTCCGAAAGGAGCCTTTTTTATTGGTAGTGAGCGCGTAAGGTTTTACATTTGTGCTTTGACGGCTGGTTTTTTAAGAGCCGATTTTTGTGTCTTGAGTATCATTTGATCAATTTTAAAACAAATTAAATGGTACTTAATTTTTATTTTAAGTGTAGGGAAAACAATCGAATGTTCATTTCTTTGGGCACTCAGTTACTTCCTATTTTCCTTTTTGTATTCGTCACTTTATGGAGTTTCAGAGCAAGTTCACAAGTTACCCTGCATTCAGAAGGATTTGAAACAGATGGTGAGGGCACGAGGTACAATTCAAATACCTATTATTTTACAACTCCCACCTGTGATTTTTTCACGCGTATGGCTGCATCTCCGCTTGAGCCCTGTTTTGGTGGTGTACCGGTTAATGGCTTTCTGGGCAATTATTTTTGGGGAAGTGAAGACATCATGAGTTCTCCGGGCAACCGGCCTCCAGGTTTTATTACAAGCCAGTCAATTAATACTTCTGGTTATACCAACCTAACCATTTCACTCTACCTTGCAACAGGCAATAATGTCTCGCCAATAAATACTCGATGGGAAATTGCAGACTCCATCAATGTGAAGGTTAGTTTTAATGCAGGCATAACTTATACAACGGTGGGCAGATTTATGGGAAACGGTGTTACAGGTGGTGACCTGATCAACGACCTAAACTTAAATGGCATCGCTGATTCCGGGGAACCCGTAGTATCATTCCCTACTTTTACTAAATATACATTTAATATTCCAGGTACGGGGAGTACGATGCAATTTCAACTAGACTTTGACCAGCTTGGGGGTAGCGAAGAATTGGGTATTGATCAGATTGAAGTAAAAGGCGTAGCCGCCCCGTGTCCAACATTTTCCGGGGCTCCGGCCAATGTTACCATCAACAATAGCACATGCACATCAGGTTGTGTAGTAAGTGGCGGTTCATTTACATTGCCTTCAGGCACGCCCTGCCCTACAGGCAGCACATTGCAATACAGCATCAATGGCGGTGCCTTTACATCCACAGCTCCAAGCTATAATCAAACCGGACCAGTGCAGTCGGTAGTAACCAGGTGCACTTGTAATGCAAACCCTGCTACATTCAGTGCTTCATCTACGGCTGTAGTTACGGTTCCCGGATCATGCACTACGCCATCGGCTCCTACCGGCTCATTGTCTATAGTCAACAGCACTTGCACGGCATGTGTATTGTCGGCAGGTAGCATAGCCATCGGCACAGTAACAGGAAGCGGTGGAACACTTGAGTATAGCATCAACGGGGGGTCCACCTGGAGTGCCACCTTGCCCACCTATCAAATCACGCCCATAACCATACTTGCCAGTGTTTTGGCAAGCAATGGCTGCAGGAGCAACAGCACTTCAGTTGGAGTTACTTCACCGGCTAGCTGCACACCACCCGCTCCTCCTACCGGTAGCCTGGCAATAGTCAACAGCATGTGTACCAGTTGTATGGTGACCGGTGGATCTATTACGATAGGCTCAGTAACAGGCATTGGAGGCACCATAGAATACAGTACCAATGGAGGCTCCACCTGGAGTGCTACCTTGCCCTCCTATCAAACCAATCCAATTACGATTTTGGCTACTGTTCTTGGCACCAACGGTTGCAGAAGCAATAGTTCGTTGGTTGGAGTTACTTCACCGGCAACATGTATTCCTCCGGCCCCTCCTACCGGCTCTTTAAACATTGTCAATAGTGCGTGTGTAAACTGCATGCTTACCACAGGGAGTATTTCTTTAGGTACGGTTTCGGGTAGTGGAGGCACCATCGAATACAGTACCAATGGAGGCTCCACCTGGAGTGCCACCATACCTACGTATCAATCCAGCCCTATCAACATTATAGCCAGTGTCAATGGCACCAATGGTTGCAGAAGTTTTACCACCTTTGTGGGATCTACCAATCCTGGTGTATGCATACCTCCGTCACAACCTTCCGGTTCACTATCCATTGTCAATAGTACTTGTACCGGGTGCATGCTTACCAGCGGTTCCATCTCTATTGGCAGTGTGACAGGTACAGGAGGTACTTTGGAATTCAGCATCAATGGTGGCACTACATGGAGTTCTAGCCTTCCTACCTATCTACCAACCACTATTTTTGTTGTGTCCAGTGTTTTGGCAAGCAATGGCTGCAGAAGTTTCACCTCTTTTGTTGGCTCAACAATGCCCGGAACCTGTATACCTCCAGCTCCGCCGACCGGCAACCTGGCAATCGTCAATAGTTCATGCACCAATTGTGTGCTTACGCCAGGAAGTATTTCTCTGGGTAATGTTTCTGGAAGTGGGGGAACAGTTGAGTATACCACCGACGGAGGTATGAACTGGAGTGCAAGCATACCCTCTTATCAAAGTTCACCCATGGTTATAGGAGCCAGCGTTTTGGCGGCCAATGGATGTAGGAGTAATACTGTTTCTGTAGGATTTACCATGCCTTCTGTGTGTACTACACCATCTCCGCCCGTAGGCACTTTATCCATAATCAACAGCAGTTGCCTAAACTGCACTGTTGTACCGGGTAGCGTATCCATCGGTTCGGTTGCAGGCAGTGGGGGCACTTTGGAATACAGCACCAATGGTGGTATGACCTGGTCATCTTCCCTTCCTGGTTATGACAATAACAACCCATTGACCATTCAAGCGAGTGTATTATCATCCAACGGGTGCAGGAGCAGCATGACAATGGTAGGTACAACCAATCCAACAGTTTGTGTCACACCGCCTCCTCCCATGGGTAGTCTTGCCATTACCAACAGTACTTGCATCAATTGTATATTAAGTGGTGGCAGTATAGCCATAGGTACAGTTTCAGGCACAGGAGGCACCCTTGAATTTTCTACAAACAATGGCATGACCTGGAGCAGCAGCCTGCCAATGTATGATGTCAACAATGCGCTTACAATACATGCGAGTATTTTATCTTCCGGAGGATGCAGGAGTATTATGACACAAGTGGGAGTGACGGCTCCCGGCACCTGCGTAGCTGCTGTAACCATTGGCAGCAATTGTTATACCACGGTTGAAGCTGCCCTGGCAGCTGTCATGACTGGCCAAACCATAGAAATACACGTGAATATCAATTCTCTGGGCAACAACATCGTGCCACAGGGAATTACGGTACAAATTAACAATGGTGCCTGCTGGAACAATGCTACCACATTAACAAATAATGGCACCATTCAATTGGTAGGAACGGGCAAATTCATCAATTTGGTCGATGGTATTTACCAGGGTGAGGGTCAGATGGTGGGTAATCTGATCAACCAGGGTGTGGTCAAGCCGGGAAATTAAAAAAAAGGGAGGGTTTTTAATGCCCTCCCTTTTCATTTTATTTGGAGAAAGATAAGGTTGAAATACCTCCGTTGCCACCACTTACATTTTTAAGTTGGATAACTGAGTCTGATTGAGAGATGACTTCCCAATCATCATTCAGTTCATCAAGTCGGGCGGTGGCCGGGAATTGCAGGATCATTTTGGTTTTTCCACTGTCTTGTGTCAACTTCCAGGTTCCGGATACGTTGCCTGAAGAAGTTGTTACGTTGACGGTATTATTGGTATTAAAAAGAAAACCAAAGCCTGTAAAGTAGTTTGTGCGATCCCTGCCTTTATCTACATAGCTGGATACCTTCCAAGATCCTGAGGGTGCGCTGATCGTGACATCATTTCCCGGCGTGACTATGGGCAGTCTGCCGAATTGAAGAAGGTCTGTACCTCCGTTGCCACCACTAACGTGCTTCAAATGTATGCTTTCCTGGTTCTGTAATTCGATTTCCCAGTCTTCGTTGAGTTCTGAAAAGGGATAGCCGAAAGTAAACGTGAATATCAATTTGGTCTTACCGCTGTCCGAGATTTTTTTCCAACTGCCGATGATTTCATTGGCGCCTTTGTTAGCTGTGAGGGTTCCATCTGCTTTGAAAACAAACTGATAGTTGTAAAATGAGGAAGTTTCAATGTCTCCGTCGTCTGAAAAAAGGGTGACGTACCAGCTGCCCGGGCTCACAGGCATTGCGGTTACATCAGTTAAATTGTCTGTTGAAAATGAATCGTCTTCTGTTTTTTGACAGGAAATAAGTAGGACGAGGCAAAGGACCATTAGTCCATGAAGTGTTGTTTTCATGATAAATTAATTTTAGAATTTACTAAAGAGAAGTCATTGACACTCCCTAAAAAGGAGTTAATTGCAGTGACACAAAAATAAGAGAGGGGTAAAGAGAACGTGACCTCAAATGGTGGGAATCGTTAAAGTGGGGTTCTGAAAAGGAAATAAACCCAACTGAAGTTGTAAATGGAGATGGGAAATGATATCCAAAATGTGTCGATTGTCTCTTTGATGATAGTGAAGATTGAAAAGCCTGTTTATGAATACCAGGGTAATAGGGTTGTGAAGGCTTTTGCTATTTACCACTGTGTTTTGTTATGGTCATGGTTGACATTGGAAGTAGGCTCCGGCTTGGCATGCTTGATGTGCCAGCCAGAGATTTTTTTCAATGGAAATAGATTGGGAATATTTTTGAATACACTACAAAACTACGTTTTATAGGCACAGGCACTAAGAAAATGGAGAGAATTTAGGCAGTGTAATTTTACAAAAACAGGATCCTTAATTCTCTCATTTACCTTAATGTTAATTTTAAAATATACATCATATTGAAGGAAAGAGTTTCTTGACTAATGGGAATAATTCAAAGGAAGAGATTTAGATTTTATTTAATAAGTACAACATTTTATAAACATAGTATTGGAGAATTAAAATAAACAAGATGATTCAACTTGTCTTCGTTGAAGTACGACACATATACTTTTTCCTCAGAAAGAGATTGTGAAATTTATTGAATGAACTACAACACTGCTTTTTATAGGCACAGGCATTTAGAGAATTAAGGGGCATTGAGCATTGTATAATCGCGAAAGCCAAAATATTTAATAAAACGGATTATCAAAAATCCAGTTGGAAGGTAAGGATGGGGGTTAGGGTACTTTGGTATCGGTAGGCCCAGCGGTGGCTATCATTTTTAAATTCATAGAGGATGTAGTCCTCATTTTTGCGGTTGATTACATTTTGGATATCGAGGGCTAGCCACCAGGAGGAGCCGGCCTTGTTTTTGCGAATGGCAAGGCGGAGATCTGGGCGCAGATAATAAGATATTCGATTGGAGAAAGGACGGGAATTGTCTAAAACGGCCGCTTTGCCATCTGTGGCTTCAGTTCCTGCCAACAGGGGTGTTACAGGCATACCGGCGTTGTAGATCGTTCTGAAGCCCATTTCCAGGCTTGTGGCGCGATTGAGCTGCCAGTTTTTCCCACCGGAAAATGTTAGGGCATACCGGCCGTTGTAGCGGGTATTGAAGACCTCGCCTCCTTTTTGGGTTTGGAAGGTAGAACTGTATACCGAGCCACTGAGGATAAAAAAAGAGCCGGACTGGAAAGTTTTTTCTATGACCGCATCAATGCCGTAATTGCGGCCCAGGCCATCTGAATGGAGGGTTTTGGAGGTAAATCCTTCGAAAGTATTGAGGGCCCAGAAAATATCATTTGGATTGTTGGATACCGGTACATTGGAGAGGGACTGGTGGTAGGCTTCCAGCTGCAATCTGAGGTTATGGGGCAGCATACGGGTAAGGGCCAGCACCCATTGGTTGGATCGAAGCAGGGGTAGATCTTTGTTGGGAAAATCAATCCCATTTTTGCTGGTAAAATAGATGCCCGGTGTTTGCATGGCGCTGTGTTGGCCCCATGCCAATGCCAGATCCGTTTGGTCATTTAATTGGTACTTGGCTGAGATACGTGGATCTATGGCTTTGCTTTGGTTCATGGTCAGCACCATGCCATGCACACCCATATTGAGCATGAGGCTGGAGAATGGGCGATAACTTAGCTGAGCATAAGGTTGAATTAAAAAACTTGAGCCCTTCCCATCCACCGCACTTCGGGCGGTGTGACTGACAAAATTATACTCACTGGAGTTGACATCAAACCAAAGTTGGGTGGCCAAAAAGCCGGCTTTTAAAGTAGTTTTAGTGGTTGGACTCCATTTGAAGTAGCCGCTCAGTGAAAGGCGGCTGTTGTTTATTTTTTCTTCTTCGTAGGTTGCAGCCAATTCTGTTGGTCCAAGGGTGTCTTTTACGATGTGCTGCTTTTGGCCCATGTAAGCCAGGTTGAGCCGTATGTACGACTTATCTGTGAGGAGATAGTTGTAAGAGGCACCTACAACGCCCATTTTGGTAGTAAAGTTGTACTGCGTGTAATCGCTGAATGTCTTCCAGGGCTTGTCAGCCGGTCGATAAGTTTCCACACTGTTGCCACCAATGCCCCAGAGGCTGAATTGAGATTTTTTCCCTTTGTGAAAAATTTTAAATGAAAAATCCTGAAAGTTATTGCCATTGCGCGGCCCTACGAGGTAAACACCCATGGCGTTGAGGATGCCAAGTGTAGAATACCGAAAATTGGCAAGGTAGGAAGATTTACCTTTTTGGATGGGTCCTTCTGTAGCGATGTCAAGTCCGAGGATGCCGGCGCGAAAGGTGTGTTCACGGGTATAAAGGTTGCCGTTTCTAAATTGCATGTCGAACACCCCTGAAAAAGCATTGCCATATTCTGCAGGCAGGCCGCCCATGGAAAAATCAGATGAGCCTAGCATGGTAGCACTGAAGATGGTTATACCCCCACCAGATCCGCCCCGGGTTGCAAAGTGATTGGGATTGGGGATGTCGATGCCTTCGAGTCGCCACAACAAGCCTTGGGTAGCATTGCCGCGGATGACGATGTCGTTACCATTATCGCGTGCCGGCTGTACACCGGGAAAGCCCATAACCAGTCTGCCGGGATCGTTGGCAGTGGCGGCATGGTATTGAAGTTCCTCTGGTTCAATTCTTCGGGTTGAAGTTACTGCCAGTTCATTGACCGCCTGATAACTACGTTTAGTATCTGTGACTACTACCTCACCCATTTCCACACCTGGCGTGAGGGCCAGCTCGAGAAAATATTCTTTGGCAGAATTGAGCAGGATGTTGTCTCTTTCAAGAGAGGTATAACCCGTGTACCTACATACTACGGTCCTGCGACCCACGGGAATCTTTTCCAAAACAAATTTGCCCTCACCGTCGGATACCGTGCCAATGACCGGGTCAATGCCATTTACATAAATTTCAGCGCCGATCAGAGGTTCGCGGGTATTGGCATCCACAACAACCCCTCTGATGGTTTGGGTGAGGGATTGGGCGTTGAGTGAAATGCCTGTAAGGGCAGTACACAGAATAGAAATCAAAAGAGTAGTTTGACGCATAAAATGTATATTCATAGCATAAGGATTGGTTTGATTAAAAAACTAAAATACGCGAAAACTGGAAATACAGCAATAGATGTGGATTAAAACTACTAAAAAAGCAGACAATATAGACATTTTTTCTTTGGAGTTAAATTATGTGATTTAGTTATATTTGTAATATGGAACGAAGGCAAAATGAGGAATATTTATATACTGAAACCAAAATAACGGATATTATTTATTGCTTCAATAGAATTTTATTTGGGTTCCTGCTTGTATGGATATTTCTTTTTAATGTTCCTACGCCACTATTAAGTCAAACTCGGTATAGCTTCAGAAATGACTATGGCTTTGTAGTAAGTCAGGGTAGATCAATCGTGGAATTAGATTCTATGTATGGTTGTTTTAACATGGTTTGGTTGGATGCTACGGATCAGTACTTGAAGGTAATGTTTAATATTATTGACAAAAAAACAGGTCAGTTTAGTAATAATATTATATGTAATGAGCCAACTTCTTATACAAGCTTTGTAAAGAATAATTACGTTCATAAAACAGATAGCTCATTAATATTTATTGGTTTAAATCACGGCAATAATCGATGTATAAAAAAGTATGAATATAAATTTAAGGAAAATATATTAGTTTCAAAAGATATACTATGCGATAGTGTTTATGTTTTTGCCTATTTGGCAGATGTGTATTATGATACTAACCGACTAATTTTATGCGGCCAGGCTTATAAGGTGGGTGAGATTAATCAAAAGGGCGAAAGCGTTTTAGTTGTTATTAGTGATTCAGGAGAGGTTAAAGTTTTGAAGTATGGAAACAGAGTGCTTTATAATTCGAGTGTATCCAGCATTAATAAAAGAGGTAACGAATATTTGATTACTACTTTATACCAATTACCAAATAAGAAGGGGAATATTAAATTATTTTGTTTAGACTCCAACTTTTTTAAGAAAGATAGTTTTACTTTTAGCCCAAGTCTGAAATTAGATCCTGGTGATCGATCCATTTTAGTTGATTCCAATATATTGGTTATTACTTGCAACAAGGGAATGACCAGTGATAGCGTTTATCCTTATTATTTTTCAAATCCTGCCATTGTTTATTTTAACATAGCCACCAAATCCATTGTTAAAATCCAGGATTTTGGTGATTACGATTTGAATTCGTGGGATGGCCCATTTGAAAATCTAATTCTTGGGCATGATGGGAATGTTATGTATGGTGGAAGCAACACTTATTATATTGAAGAAAAGGAGCAAAGAAATAGCGATGTTGTGATAGGTAAGCTAGATTTACAGGGTAATCCAATTTGGAGAAAGTATTATACCATATTAGACCCTGTGATCAATGATGCTACATTTTACCATTGGTTGTATGATTTAGAAGCTACTTCAGATGGCAACTACATTTGTTATGGTGAAGTTTGGGGTTATACTGAGGAAGCTGGAAGGGTAGTGAATGAGGCCTGGATATTTAAAATCAATGAAGATGGAGATTATGTAAATGTTGGAGATCCCTCTAATATTAACTGGGAAAATGATATTAAAGTACCAGTAACAGTTTTTCCCAATCCGGCCTCCAATTTCCTTTTCATCGAGCAGGGTGACATCAAAGATGTTATTTATGAAATCTATGATATTTCAGGTCGTTTGATAGAAAAATCAAAAGGTTTTTCCTCTGAAAGATCATATATGTTGGATATTTCTTTTCTCGCTGCGGGCTCCTATATTTTAAAAATTAGTCATGAAAATCACAGCAGTGGGGTAGTAAAATTTCAAAAGAATTAAACTTTACAATTTGGCTCAATGCTTCAATATCATTGTTGATCACTCCTTTAAATAATTGAATTTAACATAAGTAAAATTCATTGGCATTTTGATTAAAGTCTATAAATTCAGGACAAGACTATTTACTCTGTCTAAAACTTGTAAAAAGCATTTATGCCAACCGCGGGCAACAGATAATTAAATACGCCGAGATCTAAGTCAAGATTCCAGCCGGAAGAGGGCCTTGGTTTTATTTGAGTCTTATCTTCATCGATGCGAAATATAAAGCCTGCATCGAGATCGATGCCGAAGTTTTGTGAAATATTGAACTCCCTCCCTATGCGCGCACCCAGGATGCTGGTATTGATTTTTTCATATTCAGTTTTTTCCTTTAGATAGGTAAAGTTCCATCTGACGTACCAGGGTTTGCGACTCGAGAGTGAGGATTCTTTTCCAAAATGGAATAAAATATCGGCATTGTAGGAGGTAAGTGAATGTCCGGCAAATCCTATACTTGCGCCCCACTGGGCTTGTTCCTGTTGATACCTTGCACCAACATGGATCAATTCTGCAAAACCTGCCCCGGCAATGAGGCTAAATGATTTTTGAGCATAGGTGGGTTGGGCAAATAGAAAGCATATAAGTAATGCTAATAAAAAGTGTGTTACGGGTTTCATGATGTATAAATTTTTCTAGAGTTGGGTTTCTTTCGTGCTAAATCCTTTTGTTGATCACCTCGTATTTATCTGCTGGGTGCTAAACAAAATTTCATAGTACTAAAAGAATAATGCAAAATTATAGGTAAAATGAATATGCCGCCGGAAAAGATGATTTACATCAGTAATGACTTTCAAATTTTTGCTTTTGAGAAGAAAAAATGAACCAAAATGAATTATAGGATAAATTGATGTTCAACTTCATAAAATGTTGAATAACAACGGATAAGAACAAAAAAAATTATATTTACTTTTCCTTTCCATTCTTATAATAAGCAAGGTGTTAAAGTTTTCAAAAATATTTTACATGGAAGGGTTCGGGCATTGAATTAGGTGATTTTTATGGATAAAGTCACACCATTTGTTGAGTTGACTTAATCTGGGTATATGACCAAAATGAGTAATAGAAGTGGGGTAAATCTTCTGATGAATCTAAATGATCACAAGGTTGGATGATTAATTTAAAAAGCCAAACAACCACAGTGGAATTTTATTTTTACTTCCTAATTCTACATCATCTATGGCCAGGTAACTATCCTTTATTCCTGCCACTTGTTTGTTTGTCTTACCGGCCCCGCCTACTTCAAAAATATATTTATCTTCTACAATGAAGTCGCCATGATTTGAGGTGTTAATTTGGTGTGAGGCAGACACCGCGTTCACAAAAAAAGTCTCCCTTACACTGCCCTGGTTGCTACTACTGGGTTGAAGACAAGAAATGAGGTTTGTATTGTGCAACAAGACTTTATCCGGTTTTGCGATGTAGCTGTAGCTGTTTCCGCTATCTTGTAACAAGTTTAATATTTTGGCTTGATTCAAATATTGCAAATAAAGCAAGAGTGTATTTCTGGTTATTTCTATACTTCCGGCAAGCTTGCTGATATTGGGTTGAAAAGGAACTGATGAAGCCAAAATGCTGATCAATTTTTTAATTTTTGGCACACTTACGGGGTCGACTTTTTTAATACTCACCAAATCTACTTCCAATGAAAGATTGATGATGTTTAATAGCTTTATTGGATAGGAGGAAATGTTTTCTAGGTAAAAAGGATAGTAACCATAATTGAGATAATTTTTGAAATATTTTAAGGGCTTGATGCCTGTCTTCAAAATGTTGTGGGTGATTTCCTGATGATGCTCAATGATATCTTCGAGTTTATAATTATTAAAGGTTTTGCCAGTCTCAATATTTAAAAACTCCCTGAAAGACAAGCCATTCATATCGTACAATATTACTCTTCTGCTTAGGTCTGCCTGGCCTTTATAAATTTCCAGTATAGAAGAACTGGTAAAGACAAGTTTTAGGTCAGGATACAAATCATATATTGTTTTTAACTCGCTGCTCCAATTTTCGCTTTTATGAATTTCGTCAATAAAAAGATGAGTTCCACCCATACTTGTGTGATAGGATGCAATTTCCAATAAAGACACTCCGCTTAATTGAATATGATCCATGGTCAAATACAAAACATCACTGCTAAATCCAAAAGTCTGGAAAATGTGCTGGAGCAACAATGTGGTTTTTCCAACTCCTCTGGCTCCCGTGATTCCAATCATCCTGTTTTTCCAGTCAATTTGATCCAATAAATCCCTCTTAAATGTTGATTTTAAGTTTCTTAAATATTGTTGGTGAATAAGAGATAAATGTTCCACTTTTCTATATTTTAGATGCAAAAATACAAAAAATGATCTATATAAAGATCAAAATAGAAGTAAAATGATCTATGAAAAGATGAAAAATACATATAAATGATCTATAAATAGATCAATATAGGGCTGTATAGGGAAACAAAATGAGGAAAAATAAAAAAAGGCCCTCAGTGATGAGAGCCTTTTGTCCCTCACTATTTTCAGTAGGAAAATGGTGAGGGAGGACTCGAACCCGTCCCTACATCCCTTTGGGACGTAGGGACAAGCCAACAATATTTATGTTTTAAATGAAAATCTGTGGCAGCCTATAAAAACTTAATAATTGGAAACGTTGAGGTCGTTTTTACGCGAATTAATC
>CALMWS010000058.1 GCA_937870795.1 uncultured Bacteroidota bacterium
CCATTCTTCCAGTGACTCTGGCCTAGGTTGCAAACCAAACTCGCCACATACATTCTGTGATGGTTGTGCATGTAGCCGGTCTGGTACAACTTTTTGATGGCATTATCAATTGCGTTAATACCTGTAGTTGCATTTATTATGCTGATGGGAATACCCTGGTAGCGGGCCCCGCTCTGTTCGTTTTTTATATCTTCGTCCACATTTTTTTCGATGGCAAGCCGTTGAAAATAGTCTCTCCATGCCAGCTCCTGGACCAATTTCTCCACATCATTCCATGGCAGGCCTCTGCTTTTTATTTCCTCCCAAACCGTAAGAGTTGATATTACACCCCTCGAAATGTATGGCGACAAATAAGTAACCGCACCGTCAACATAGTTGCGACTGTATCCATAGTTCTTTGGCTGTATGGCCTTCACTCTGGATTCAATGTATTGCCAGTCCGTTGGGAAAGAAATCATCTTTTAGTGATTGTATTGTTGCTGATGAGTTTTTGCCTCGAGCACTTAAACCGTATGACGGCAGCACTTCTTTTTTTTTGATGTTTAATAGATACCCCGCTGTGTACCCGTTGGCGCCACCTTTCAAAAGAAGTCCTCTTAAGTTGGCGGCGCATGAGTGCAACTACCTGCTTTTCAGCCAGACCAAACTGATGCTCTATGGCTTCAAACGGCGTTCTGTCTTCCCAGGCCATTTCAATGATTCTGTCAGTAGTTTCGTCCATTTTTATATGCGAATGATTTTATGTAAACTCAAAATTTGGGTAGTCAGCAACTCGCTGTGAAAGCTTGAGGCTTTGGTGACTTCAAATAAATAGAGCCTGTGATCCCCTGTTGTTAAGTGTGTTTTATAGCTCAATTCCATGCACGCCGCGCAGCCTTTGAGAACGGTGTGTCCCTTCCAATTCATGGTCATCTGCTTTTTGTGCAACCAACTGTCTTTGTCTACTTTTTTACCGGATTTTTTACCCAAATGGTTCACCAATGGATATTGATTCGCTCCCAACAGTTGAAGCACGGCACGCTGATTTTGCTCGAGGTTTTGTAGCGTCTTTGTTCCCTCATACACCGCTACTGCCATCCATTTGGGCTTCAAACTTACCGCCGTGACATAGGTACAAATGTTCATATTTACCTTGCCCGCTGCATAAGTGGCCAGACTGTAAACCGGCAGTGAGGGCAAATTCCAGGGCCTTTGCATTTTTTTGGTTTTGTATCTAAACACGGTTTTCTCTTTCTTGTTTTTTTGAAATTCAGTTTCTTTTCAAAGCTAGCTTTTGCAGACCTATCTTTGCATCTCTTCAATATTTTATCACATGGAATCAAGACCTACTCTTTTGCTGTTTCACGGCGCCCTTGGCGATCAAAGTCAAATGTTTGACCTGGCCAGGTTATTGTCGTCACGATTTTCAGTTGTTTGTCCGGATTTTCCAGGGCATGGTGCCGATGCCGGGCCCTGTGTTCACACCATGGAAGAGCTGGCCGAAGGTATTAACGATCTGTTATTGGACTATGAAGAAGAGCCTGTTTATGTATTTGGTTACTCCATGGGAGGCTATGCCGCAGCACTTTATGCAGCCCGCCACAAAAACAGAATAAGAGCGCTGGTCACCTATGGCACCAAATGGTTGTGGAGCGACGAGATTGCCAATAACGAAATTTCCTTTTTGGATGCAGATAAGATCACTATCAAGGTACCTGCCTATGCCCAAAAACTGCAAAAAACCCATACAGGAGCAGGTTGGCTTGATTTGCTCGATGCAACCCGGCACCTTATGTTGGATCTGGGTCAACGTCATCCATTATACCAGCAACATTTAAAATCAATCGATATACCTGTGCTTGTGTTGCGGGGAGAAAATGATCAAATGGTAGGCGTCGATGACCTTGAATGTATAACTGCTCTCAGTTCCCACTTCCAATCAGGCGAACTGCCCGGGCAAAAGCACCCCTTTGATCAGGTGGATCTTCAAATATTGGTAAATAAAATACACGAGAGCGGCATCTTCAACGTTCATTAAATGCAATGTGATTCCAATCACATACTTCCTTGGCTTTTAAAGGGAATTGCGTATTTTTGTAACCAGATATATTGAGCTATGGCAGGTACCTTACAAGAATTGATCAAACAAAGCAAATTTGAGTCGCCCCAACAAAAGGCGTACATCAACTTGTATTATACGTACTATCATTTTCACAACCTTCACAGCCAGTTGCTCAAACCCTACGATATTTTACCGCAGCATTACAACATCTTAAAGATTGTGAAAGGCAAATACCCGGAACCAGTGACTCCAGGCCACATCCTCGATGTAATGCTCGATAAAAAGAGAGACCTTACCCGTCTTGTAGACAAGCTCGTTTCTATGAAATTTTTAGAGCGGTGCCAAAGCAAGGAAAACAAGCGGTTTGTCCATATTTCTCTTACGCCAAAAGGATATGAGCTAACCCTGAAAATGGAAAGTGAAATGAAAACGCTGCTTCTTCATCATCTCAATGACGAAGAATCTGAACTGTTGAGCACCCTGCTTGACAAAATGAGATAAAACGGGTCAATTAATTTGTCTATTTGTGAAGTTGTTCAGACATCTGGGAGTATTTATCAGGCACCGGCAAAGTGTTGCAGTGGGTTCGGCATTTCTGCTCCTGGGTTTGATGTTTGGCAGTTGGGCTACTTTTATCCCCTATATCAAGGATCGATTTAGACTCGACGATGGTCAACTGGGGCTAATGCTGCTCTTTTTTCCCATTGGAGCTACTTTGTTCAATCCTGTTTCTGCCCTCATCATCCGCAAGTTTGGGATGAAACAGACAACGTTTTGGGGTATGATTGCGGTTTCAGTAGTGTATACTTTACCTGTAAATCTTCCTTCTGTTGCGCTTGTGTCCCTGGGACTTTGTCTTACCGGCATGGCCATAGCCGTACTAAATGTTGCCATGAACACCTGTACTTC
>CALMWS010000059.1 GCA_937870795.1 uncultured Bacteroidota bacterium
GTGAAAAATCCGGCATCAATATCATCGATTTCATCACCGGAATTACAAGTTAGGTTCACCGTCATTCCTGTTACTCGATCAGGGTCAGAATCTGTAGCCCCACTACCTACATTCTGCAATGTTATGAAGTAATCTGTCGGAGCTGTAAAGGTAAGTTTGTAAGTTCCAGGTGGCAGGTTGTCAAATAAATAGTTGCCACCAGAAGATGTGATGGTCCCATCAAATGGCGTGGTTCCGTCAACTTCAAACAATGGATTGCCTCCTGTGGATACATCTGTAATTTCAATGTCTACATCAATGTCTGGTTCTCCACCATCCTGAATACCATTGCCATTGAGGTCATGCCAGGTAATATTACCTATGGTACACTTTTGGTAATACCCGGCATCGATATCCAAATCTTCGGGGTCACCTGATTGGATGATGAATGTTGCTGTTTCTCCCGTTGCTACATCAGCATCACTGTCAACAGCATCTCCACCTGCATCCTTTTTTGTAAAATAAAAAGTACCGCCAGGATTAACTTCAAAGGCTATTTTATAGTTGCCCGGAGGAATTTCATCAAATAAATAATCACCAGCACCACCTGTTACTTGTGCCGGATATGGGTTGCCATTGGCATCTAATGCCGTTCCACCAGTTGAAAACAACAACTCGACCTGAATACCTCCTAACCCTGGCTCTCCTCCATCCTGGATTCCATTGCCATTGAGGTCTTCCCATACAAGGTCTCCTACCTGACCCGGAACCCAATAACCGGCGTCGATGCCACTAACAGTTAGATCAGAAGTCAGTGTAATTTGAAATGTTTGTCCAGAATTGGGGTCTGCGTCACTGTCATTGGCTACGTCACCAACCTGAGAGCTAGGTGTGCCGGCTTCATCAACTTTAGTGAGGTGCAAGCCTCCAGGATAAGGTCCTCCTGGTTCTGAGAACTCTACAATGTAATCGCCAGGAGTAATATTATTAAAACTATAAGTGCCGTTCGTTGAAATTGGGTTCGTCAGTGGGTTGCCACTTGCATCATTGACAACGAGGGTCAAGGTGGCTGCATCCAAAAGTGATACATCTACGTTCACAGGGGTATTGGGTTCTCCTCCATCCAAACCGTCTCCATTTAAATCTTCCCACACTTCTCCGTCAATATTTGCTGGTAAAAATATACCCATGCCAATTTTGTCTTCCAATGGAGTACCTGCATCCACTGTAAATACATGGGTGGCATGCGGAGCTGCTAAGTCTGCATCACTGTCGTCATCTACATCGGTTGCCTGTGTTGTTGCTCCGCTCACATCTTGTGTGGTGACCTTGTAATTGGGATTCACGGAATTGTAATTGAACCTGATGTGGTAAGTTCCTGATGGAACGTTATTTGTAAATGAAAAATTTCCACCCAAAGCTGTGTTGATGGGGGCTAAAGCAGGGGTACCTGTTGCATCATTGATCAGTGTAACTGCTACGCCAACCACACCTGCTTCACCCAAGTCGAAAATACCATTGGCATTTTCATCTTCAAAAACAACTCCCTGAACGGTATACTGCGCTTTTAAGCCTACAGATACCAATACCATAAATACAAACAAAAGTACATTTTGTCTCATACGGAACAAGATTTAAATAATTTGTGAAATTGCAAACAGGAGCCGCTTGCCTATTGAAGTGGTAAAGATAATCATTTTTAATCCAAAAAACCAAAATAATATCTTAAATCAAAATATAATTTTGAAATTAAATAAAATACCGCCTTATATACTGTTGTGCTTTAATAAGTTGAAGAATTACGAAACTTTATTCCGAAGTTTTTATCAATGGTAATAGCAGCGCCTTGCCCCTGTGCCGATATAATGCGGTGTTCTATTTCCAAAACCTGCTCTACAAATGGGGTAATTGGGTCTCTGGCCCGCTTAACCCTATCGGCAAACGTATCTACGTAAGTTCTTTCAAGAAAAATGCTTTTATCAACCTGTAACAAAGAAGTATAAGTGCCCTCTACAATCAATACTTCAACATCAGAAAGATCCAATTTTTCTTCCAAAATTTGATTGGCCACGTAGTCTACAAGAGGTTTATTAATGGTCTTGTATCCTGCTTTAAACTGGTCGATATGATGCTGCAAAAGGTCAAGTCTCACTTCACCCGGCCCTACCCAGTTAATGTCCGATTCTCTTTTGGCATGGTTGGTGGCTGGCGGAAGTATGAAGTAGTCATCCATATGTAAGACCACTGCTTTTATACTTTGTTCTTTTAACACATGTTGCAATGCAACCGCCAGGGTAGATTTGCCCGAGCCGGATTCACCAGCCACGTTTATGACATAGCCCTTTTGTACCGTGATGCCCTCAAGTACACGGACTGCAGGTTGAAGGTATCTCTCGTTTAATGCTATTTGATCTCCAATCATATCAAACAAAGTTTTTCTTTTATTTGTGGGTCATCGTCGAGCGACAATAACAAACATGCCGCTGCACTAAAACTCAAATTTTTCTTTCCGCCGGCTTCGCCGTTTAAGGTGTCTATGTATTCAGGAAAAGGGAATGTTTCGACACCCAAATAAGCCATACAAGTTTCCCTCCATTTTGACAGGTCGATGTCCGGCTCGTTAATCTGCAAGGCAAGCATCAGCCACGCAGCCATAACAGGCCATGAACCCCCATTGTGAAAGTGATGGGGTTCGTTTTTAAAATGATATGCGTAGTTATTGACTACATCCTCCCACAAATGATCTCCCGGCTTGATTACTGGCCAAAATGCCGGAATGAGGTACCGTCCCATGGTCGCTTGTGCCTTTACCAGGTAATGGTAGATCTGCTTATTTTTTTGCTGGTCACCAAGCCCTAAAAGAATGGCAAAAGCATTGCCGGCAGCATCAAAAATACCATCATAACTACCTCCAGGGTGAAAACCGGCAATCCAAAATTCCAGTGCATTCAAAGTCTGTAACTTGGGATGGTACAAATTTTCCACCTCTTTTGCCGGCCAAAAATTTTGAGTGATAACGGTTGAAACAGCAACGCTTTTTTCATTTAATTCTGCTGAATCAAGGAGCAACGCCCAGGCTCTGAGCGCCCACAATCGCAAGCAGTTGTCGTACAAAAGGTAACCATGTAATGGATATTCATCGGCCCAATTGCCACTCAGTGGTGTGTACAAAAGATGCCGTTCGTTGAACTCCCAGGCACGCAAGACATCAAAAGCTTTATGCACATGGGGAATCATTTTTTTTAAAAATTGTTGATCCTGGCTGTGCCTTGCATAAATGGCTGTTGCTATAAGCCACCATGTAGTAGCATCTACCCTGCCCGCCAGACTTCCATAACTGGCTTTACCTGAATCTGGCATGACATTAGAAGGTATGGCCCCTGTGACTGCCTGGGCATTTGCAAGGGTGAACAAACTCGAATGCAGCCCATTTGTGATTATTTCATCCCCTGCCAACAGACCAGCTATGCCGGCAATAGAAGCATCCCTGGACCAAACACGGCGATAATTTTCATTGTCTTCGGCCAGTGCCAGAATGCCATCAGGGGTGGTAGCTCTGTGTAAAACTTCAATGGCCTTTTGGGTCAGTTCATCTTTTTTCATGCTGCAAACATATAAATGATCCACACACCAGCCAAGCCCATCAATGAAATACAACTTTCCATCAGGGTCCAGGACAGAAAGGTCTCTTTGATGGTAAGTTGAAAAAATTCTTTGAACATCCAGAAGCCGGCGTCGTTGAGGTGGGAAAAAAATATACTTCCGCTGCCTATTGACAAAACCATCAATTCAGGACTTACATTCATTTGTACCATGCCTGGTGCCAATAAACCAGCTGCAGTAAGAGCTGCCACCGTTGCGCTGCCAATGGCTACTCTTATTATAGCTGCCAGCATCCACCCAAATAATAAAGGATGTAAGGACCATGCTCCTGCCATATTGGTAAGGGTATCTGCTACACCGGTGATCACCAAAACCTCTTTGAATGCTCCTCCGGCAGCAATAATGAGCAAGATGCTGAATATCCCTTCCATACCTTTTATCAACCATTGCATTATTACTTCCAGCTTGATCTTCCTTCTAATTCCAAGAAACCATGTGGCTATAAATACCGACATAATCATTGCCGTGGTAGGCAAAGAAAACAAAGTGAAGATAAATTTTAGGGGAGCAAAAGTGAGCTTGTTTTCAAGGTTGCCCATTGTGATAAGTAATATAGGCAGGATTGCCATCAGCAAAGACAATTTTCTGCCGGGTCCCTGATCCTGGTCAATGGCTGGTGTTTGGATTTCTGTGGCTCTCTCTTTCTTGAAAAAGGATGAAAACAGAGGCCCTCCCACCATAGCGGCTGGCAAGGCTATACAAAGTCCCCAAATCAGGGTTTGAGCAACATCGGCGTGGAGCATTGCAGCCAGCGCTGCCGGTGCAGGATGTGGTGGAGTGAGTGCGTGGGTAATGGATAAAGAAGCAACCATTGGCAGTGCCAGAAACCTGGCTGACAAACCCGTTTGCTGGATAAGGCCTGATACCAAAGGAAAAAGCAGGATAAAAGCAGCATTGTAAAACAATGGCAATCCTACCAAAAAAGAAATTACCATGATGGTCCATTGGATTCTGGATACACCCCACGAAGACAACATTCCATTGGTTATGGATTGAATGGCACCGCTCTTTTCCAGTAAACTTCCATATGCTCCACCCAAAGTCAAAATAAGTAAGGTGCTGCCAAGGGTTTGCCCGACACCTTTTTCTATGGCGGAAAGACCTTCGCTTATCTCCAGTCCAGCCACCATAGCGGTAACAAATGCCGCTATAATGAGGGCCAAAAAAGGGTTGACCTTTTTAAGGGTAAGGATTACCAGGGTGGCAAGTCCTGCCAACAAATAGATCAGCGGTGACATGGCTCAATGATTGTTGGATAAATGTACTACAAAAGCGCATTTACCGCACAATCGTCAATAAAAAAACCTATGACTTTGCGTAAGCCAGGATTTTATCGAGGGAGGATTGTTTGGGGCTAAGGGTTTTGAGTTGATCCAAAAGGCCGCTGTAAAAAGTGGCATATTGGTGATTGGCCCTGACATTGGTTTCCAATTCGTTTTCTATTTCAAGGCGCTCAAACAAGTCGCACTCACCATAATAGAATTGCAGGTATAATTCTTCTTTGTAATCTTGTTTCATGTAAAAGTTTTAATGCATATTTTTGGTTTGATCCGATGTAAAAACTCACATTTCAATAAATTATTGTGTTCAAATAAATAAAAAAGGGGACAAATGCCCCCTTTCTTATTTTAATTATGCCTTTTACTTAATTATCTGGCAAAGGCAGTTGCTCTCTTTTCGCGGATAACGGTCACTTTTACCTGACCCGGATACTGCATCTCATTTTGAATTTTTTGAGAGATGATAAATGCCAGTTCATCTGCAAAATCATCAGAAACCTTCTCAGATTCTACAATTACCCTCAATTCACGACCAGCCTGCATGGCAAAGGCTTTTTGTACACCATCATAAGACATGGCCAATTCTTCGAGTTCTCCGATGCGTTTGAGGTAAGATTCCAGGATCTCCCTTCTGGCTCCTGGTCTGGCTCCCGAAATAGCATCACATGCCTGAATGATGGGTGAAATGATGTTGTTCATTTCTATTTCATCGTGGTGGGCACCTACAGCATTCTGGATTACAGCGTGTTCGCCATATTTCTCACAGAGCTGCATACCCAACAATGCGTGTGACAGTTCTGATTCTTCTTCTGTTACTTTACCAATATCGTGCAACAAACCTGCCCGCTTAGCCATCTTGACCTGTTTGGGATTGAGACCCAATTCTGAGGCCATGGTGGCACAAAGGTTGGCGGTTTCAATGGAGTGTTTTAAAAGGTTTTGACCATAAGAAGACCTAAACCTCATCCTACCCACCATCTTTACAAGGTATGGATTGAGTCCGTGAATATCCAGATCGATGATGGTTCTTTCACCAATCTCCACGATTTGCTCATCCAGCTGTTTTTTTACTTTCGCCACTACTTCTTCGATCTTAGCCGGGTGGATCCTGCCATCAGCCACTAATCGTTTCAGTGCAAGCCTGCACACCTCTCTTTTGATGGGGTCGAAGCTTGAAATAACAATGGATTCTGGTGTATCGTCAACTACTATTTCTGCTCCCGTAGCAGCTTCCAGTGCGCGGATATTCCTTCCCTCCCTACCAATGATCTGGCCTTTGATATCATCAGAATCGATGTTAAATACCGATACTGTATTTTCAATGGTGTACTCCGCAGCCATACGTTGAATGGTTTGGATAACAATCTTTTTCGCTTCCTTATTGGCATTGGATCGGGCATTTGCCACAGCTTCTCTTTCAATAGACAAAGCTTCTGACTGTGCTTTGGATCTGATGGTTTCCAGCAACTGGTCTTTAGCTTCTGACTGGCTGAGCTTGGCAATATTCTCAAGTTCTTTGATCTTCTTTTCGATAGAAGCTTCCAGCTCGTCTTTCTTTTTTGCTACAACTTTAAGCTGCACTTCCAGATTCTCCCGGATGGCTTTTACTTCTGATTCTCTCTGCTCGATTTGATCATTTTTAGCGGCAATTTCATCCAACTTTGATTTCAGGTCTTTTTCAGCAGAAAGCACTTGCATTTCGCGGTCTTTCATGGCCACTTTTTGCTCTGCCTTATAAGATTCAAATTCTGATTTCAGTTGGTTGAACTTGTCTCTTGCCTCCTGAATTTTTTGCTGCTTGATGTTTTCATTGGTTTGCTGGGCCTTGGCAACGAGTTTTTCAGCCTGAATTTCGGCCTCGTCAATCTTTCTTTTTGCGGTAAGTTCTGCTTCTTTCAGCGTAATGTCGCTCTTGGCATTGGCTTCGCTGATTTGCTTTTTAAAAATGGTCCGCACCGAGAAATAACCACCCAATCCTCCCAGGACAAGGCCGCCAATCAGTGCTATGATGTTCTCCATATTACTATTGTTTAAGGTTAAACCATACAGAACTAAAAAAGTGGCAAACTTGTGAAGAGTCGGATTTATTCAGCGGGCAGGAGTTGCGACCATTGGTGGAGGTGTTGATTGATCACTTCCAATTCTTCCTCCTTTTTGAGGAGTTCTACTCCTTTTGTTATCAGCGCCATGGCCATTCCATCTTGTGTGGTTAGACCTGCATAAGCTTTTTGGAATTCGAGAATCGAGTTTTGAATCTCCTTTTCCGCCTTTCTGATAAGGGCTTCTTCTTCCTCCCGGATGATCATGGGATAAGACTTCCCCCCTATCGTTATAGATATTTGCTTATCTGGGCTCATTTTGTAGTTCCCTTACCAGTGTCAGGCACTCTTCTATGCTGCCAAGGCACTGATCTATGGTTTGTTTGGTTTCTTCTACTCTTTCCTGTGTGGATCGAGTGTCAGACCGCTGCGAACTTTTTAATTCATCCAACTCAGCCGTTAATCGGCCAATTTCCTCTTTTAATTCTAAATTTTCGTTATTGATAAAATTATATTTCTCTACCAGCGAAATGATTTGATCTTTGATTTTGTTCAAATTTTCCACCGGTATTTTCATCCTTCAAAAATAGATATTTTTTACAAAAGCGTGACAATTAATGAAATACTTATAAAAAATATATATAACTCGCACTCCATGAGTACCCTGCCTCTATGGTAATCAGTTCCTTAGCTGTGCCCCCAATTGTTGCTCACAAAGCGAAATTATGTTTTTCATTGAGGCATCTATATCGTTGTCTGTCAGTGTTTTGTCTTTATTTTCAAATACAAACGACAAAGCATATGATTTTTTACCTTGACCCAGTACCTGTTCATTGGCATAGACATCAAACAGGTCCATATCCACCAAATAGGCGTGTTTTTTAGACAACACCGCTTCCTGAATTTGCTGATAATTGATCTTTTTATCTATCACAAGGGCCAAATCTCGCCTCATGGATGGGAATCTTGAGATTTCTGAGACAAACTGTTTTGCCCCTAAGCCTGCATTGACAAGGGCCATTGCATCCAGCCACCCACCGAAAACCGGCGATTTGATGCCCAGTTTTTTCAATACAGAGCCGTTCATTTCACCCATTTTGCCAATGACACCACTTCCATTTAGGATTTCGAGTCCATAAGCAAACAATGGATCATGCTGCAATTCCCTCATTTTCACCTTGTTCAAGCCTCTTTTCCTAAGTACATCGCCCACCATTTGTTTGAGATGATGATAATGTGCTTCATGTGCCGCAGGTTGGTTCCAATGCCCTCCTTCCTGATGACCTGATATTAAAATTGAAAGTTGTTCTCTTTCGTCGAATTCGCCTTTTGCATTGAGATATGATTTTCCCATTTCAAATAAGCGTAGGCCTTCAGCCTGTCGATTGAGGTTATATGCTACTGAAAGTAAGCCACTTAACAGCAAAGAAGGTCGCATGGCATCCAAACCTGCATTGGAAGTATTGTTGACTAACACAAGTTCACTTTCTTCAATGCCCATTACTTCCATACATAGCCGGGAGTCGATAAGAGAAAGGCCCATCATTTCATTGAAGCCCCTGGAAGCCAGAAAATCTGCAACCTGATTGAGGATTACAAACTTATTGGGTTGGGGTGCATACGAAAGGGTGGAAGTCACCCTCGCCGGAATTTCAACCTTATTGAAGCCATAGATACGCAGTATTTCTTCAATGACGTCAACTTCCCTCAATACGTCTGCCTTTGAGGTTGGGACCAATGCCTTGAAACCGTGGTCGTCAACAGGAAGGATTTGCATACCCATTCCAGAAAGGATGTCATGGATAATGTCCCTCGGAATTTCTGTTCCCAGCAAATTGGCTACATGCTCATACCGAACATGGATTTCTGCTGGTTTGATTTCTTTGGGGTAAATATCTATGACCTCCGAGCTAACGTAGCCTCCTGTCAATTCGGCAATTAGAGCTGCCGCCCGTTTTAGCGCAAATACGGTAAGGTTAGGGTCACTACCTTTTTCAAATACCTTTGCAGCATCGGTCCTGAGATTGTGCACCATCGATGTACGGCGAATGTTGCCTGCTGCAAAGTGTGCGGATTCCAAAAAGATGGAAGAAGTGCCTTCACTTACACCGGAGTCTTTGCCACCGTACACACCTCCGATGCACATACCTCTGCCTGAGGCATCACAAATCATTAATTCTTCTCCTTTGAGAGTAAAAGCTCTGCCATCCAATGCTAGAAACTGTGTGCCGGATGTCAGCGTATCTACTACAATGGTTGAGCCCCCGATCTTGTCGGCATCAAAAGCATGCAAAGGTTGCCCCAGGTCATGCAGGATGTAATTGGTTGCATCTACCACATTGTTGATGGGCTTCACTCCCAATACCTGCAAATGATTTTGTAACCAAGCAGGAGAAGGGCCTACTTTGATACCTGAAATGGTAAGTCCACTGTACCTCGGACAAAGGTCGGGCTTGTTGACTTCTACCTTGATTTCTAGGGTGTGATTCTCCACATTGAAACCTGAAGTGCCTGGCTCGTTGAAGGTACGACTATTGTCTACATTGGCGCGTATATAAGCATACAGGTCTCTGGCTACGCCCAGGTGACAGGTAGCATCTGATCGATTGGGAGTAAGTCCAATTTCATACAATGTGTCTTCATAAATTTCATATAAATCTGATGCCGGCAGTCCCACCTTTGTATCTGCGGCCAAAACCAAAATACCTGAATGGTCATCACCCAGGCCGAGTTCATCGGCGGCACAAATCATACCGTTGGATTCCACCCCTCTTATTTTTGCTTTTTTAATGGTCAGTGCCTCTCCTCCCGACGGATAAAGGGTAGTACCTACCGTTGCTACCAATACCTTCTGACCAACAGCCACATTAGGTGCGCCACAAACAATTTGTTGGTGCTCGTCCAATCCAATATCTACTGTGGTGACTGACAGTTTATCGGCATCGGGGTGTTTGGTGCAAGTTACCACCTGGCCTGTTACCACGCCCTTGAGGCCTCCTTTAATGTTTTGTATGGTTTCCTGCCCTTCTACTTCAAGGCCAATGGCAGTGAGCATTTTCGCCACCTGGTCTGCATTTTCACTGAGTTCAATGTATTTCTTTAATCCGTTTAAGCTGCACTTCATATCCTTCTTGACTTGAAGTGCAAAGATAAGCCAAAATACCCTGTCTGGAGGTAAAAAAGACTTTGGCACAAAGCTTGTACGATAATTTGTGGTTTCAGCCGCCTTAAGGCTTATTTCATTCAGGTAATTTTAGAAAAATCCCAATAAAATTTCTCTGTTGGTAAATTTACTTGCATGGAATTGTAAAATACTTTACTTTTGCATTATATTTCAAACCACTGATGAGACGAAGTCCTGAGAATACCCTTAGATTGCTGTTGATCTTACTGATTATCACCCTTTGTCTCTATAATGGTGTGTTGAGTGCTCAGAACCCAGCAGAGACCGGTTTTCCACAAGTTTGTTTTATTGGTGATCATCCCCGCGAGTACGACAAAATGATTGGTCGATACAGCGAACCCTTGTTGAATGTCTGCCAAAACAACATGGACAAAGCCTTTGAAGAATGGACATCCATCTTACAGGATCTGGAAGTTTATGCCGATAACCACAATTTTGATCTTAAAGGTGTAAAGATCTGGGCGAACATTTTCTGGGGCACCAATGGTAAAATCGAACATTTCGTTTTTTACCCCAAGCCCAATTCCAAAAATATCGACTACGACAAGATGAAAGAAATTGTAGCTGCTTTCATCAAAACCTATCCTGCGGCACAACCTGCTTCCAAAAAACCATATTCTCACTATGGTACTGCCTCATTTCCCGTTTTTGCCAGATTGGCAGATGTGAAATAGGGGTTAACGTTTCTCCATTCATTGTTTGCGACGGGCGACAGGCGACAGGCGACTTGCGACAGGCGTATTGCGACAGGCGAATTGCGACGGGTGACCGAATGGTTGCGCCTCGGCGCAAATCGAGTGAAAGATTTCACTCGATAATGAGGGAACCGTGCAATCCCTTGCACGGCATCGACAGTACTATATTGGATATGTCTATGCCACGCGGTTAGCGCGTGGTGCCCCTTACCGCCCTTTGCTCTGAGCTCAAGGCTTCATTGATCCTCTGACTATTGGGGGTTTGTCGTTGCCACGCGGTTAGCGCGTGGTGCCCCTTACCGCCCTTTGCTCTGAGCTCAAGGC
>CALMWS010000060.1 GCA_937870795.1 uncultured Bacteroidota bacterium
CCTTTCTCACAAATTTTGTGAATAGCAATACCCAATACGTTGATCCATTATCTCAATCTATATTGCACCTCAATAAGGCAGAACTGTGCCTTAAATCGGGCCATGCCGAAAAAGTGCCGGAGGAGTGCCACGCGGCTTTGCGGTTACTACCCAAAGAAGAGGCAGAATTTATAAGTAATGCCCATGAAATTTTGGGTGTCTACTATCTTGAAAATAAAAACTATGCTCAGAGCAAAAGCCATTATGAAATTGCTTATCGTCTGAGAAGTATGTCGCAAAACATAGTTCAAGCCAATCTGGCCAAGGCCTTTTCGATAGAAAACCTGGCTGAAATTGCACTGCAAACCAATGAAGTACAGCGGTCAATAGATTTGATTAACGAGGCAATAACTTTGCTGGCCAGTCCATGCGGCCTGGATGGTGAAGGAAATCCCATTCTCAAAAATTGTCTGACTGCCAATGGCATTCATCTTTTGCGTCAATTGATGTTAAAGCAGAAGATTTACCTGAAAGCCGGAATGTCAAAAGCTGAATATTTAAAGCGAGCCAATGCCCTTTCGACAAAGATGGATAGCCTCTCAACCATGGTTTTGGAGCAGGCTTATCTCGATGAATCAAAGTTATACCTGCTTGATCAACTGAACAACAAAACCGAAATGCAACTCAATGCTTCACTTGCTTTATATCAAAAAACAAAAAATGCCGGGGATCTTGAGGCATGTGCCAATTATGTATCTGCTTCCAAATCGTTTGTATTAAGACAATACCTCGACCAAAACAAATTGCTTTATTTAAAAAAAGAAAACAGCAACTTTGGTAATGTACTTGCTTTGCGTGAAAAACTAAGCAAGCTCAGGTCTACCATTGAAACCTCCGGCAACAAAGATGATTCTCTGTACGCTCAGGCCAACGAACTCATGGCAGCTTTGGAAACAGCTGAAAAAAATGCAGGGCTTGGCAACACACAAGACAATACAAAAAACAAGCCCCTAATCCGATCGCTTTCAGAACTGCCCGCTGATATCTGTATCATAGAGACATTTTGCAGCAGCGATAGGGTTCATTTTTTTATCTACCGCAAGTCAGGGTTAAAGCATCGTATTTTCGAAAGAAAACAAATAGAAGGATGGGTAGATAAGCTAAAGTTGTCATTGGTCAATCCTTCTCAAGCTTACGACAAAGCCAATGCCTCCAAATTGTGGTTGCAATGTTTTGCACCAGTGATAAAATCGGAAATCACCAATTTACTCGTTTTTATTCCGGATGGATTTTTCCATGGGCTGCCCATAGAGGCATTGGTTGACGAGAAAGGAGCTTATATAGTTGAAAGTTTGAAGATTCAATATGGTCATTCTTCTCAAATGGTATTGAATGATGAACACAACTTTGACTACCATCAGGAATTGACTGGCTTTGCCACCACCTACAGCTCCAAGCTCAATGCACGACTTGGTTTGATTCCTTATTTTAAAGGCTTACAGCTGAACCCCCTGCGCAATGCAGTAAAAGAACTAGAATCGGGCAGTGAAGATTTTTCCAGCAAATTATTTACACAAAATGAGGCAAGTCCTCTGGCGTTTAAAAAATACGGACCTGGCAGTAAGATTTTGTATTTTTCTTTGCACGGCATTGCCAATGAAGAGAATGGCTCTTTGTCTGCCTTGATTTTTGATGATCAAAACAATGATTTTGTCTTACATTCCTACGAAATCAATGCCATACCCCTGAATGCCCAACTGGTGGTCTTAAGTTCTTGCCAAAGCGCTACGGGCAGGGTATTTTCAGCGGAAGGCATCCAGGGGCTAACAAGGTCCTTTTTGTTGGCGGGCTGTCACCAGGTGATTTCCAGTTTTTGGAATGCTTCAGAAAAAAGTGCTTCCTTCATTCTCAATGATTTTATGGAGCTGGTAGCTGCCGGTGAAAGCAGCGTTACAGCACTGAGCAAGGCAAAAAGAAATTATTTGGCCAATGCCAGTCCTTCGCAAAAACACCCGTATTTCTGGGCCGGCTTCATTCTAACAGGGGGATTGGATGCAGCTCCTACGAGTAAAATTTTACTGATCCCAATCATTCTATTCATCCTTGCAGCAATGGTTGTTTCCATTTGGGTTATTAAAAAGAGAAAAAAAATTAAAAATTAATGTCACGCAGAGACTGAGGCTGCCTTATTGGATTGTAGGCCAAAAAGCCACAACATTCATTAACACCTCAAAGTCGTATTATGCTAAACATTAAAAAATCTTTTGTCTGCAAAAATGTGCGTGATTACCATATCAATACACTGCTTGCTCAACACCATGTACCCGTTTCAGGTGATGTTGCCGTATTTGAGGTATTAAATCTGGGCAAACACACCAGGATTCAGACAGATACTGAAAAAAACAGGAGCATATTTCAGGGTGATTTCATCATGATGGCATTTGGAAACAGATATGCCACTTCTCAACTTCATGGCCTCATTCCTGCAGAGACACAGGATGTTTACCATATCCTGGGTCAGGGAGGTGTATGTGGCATCATTGAAAATATGAATCAACAATACGAAGCGGTAGGGCCCACTGAACTGCGTTTGGTGGGTTATGCGGTGGATCAGGAAAATAAGGTCATCAACACCATCCAATCCAAAAAATCATTACATATTTTTGATGCCTTTTCTCAGGGAAAATCAAAGCTGATATTGTCGATCGGAGGAGCCATGGACAGTGGCAAAACGACTACAGCCGCTTATCTGTGCAGAGGCTTAAAAAGGGCCGGTAAAAAATCAGTGTTTATAAAACTTACCGGCACTGCATTTACCAAAGATGTAGATTATGTGGTGGATTGTGGCGCGTCAGAAGGGCTTGATTTCACCAACTGGGGCTTTCCATCCACTTATCTCGAGAATGAAGAGACGTTGCTTAACCTGTTTGAAACCTTGTATCGTGAAGCAGAGGCTCTTGAACCAGATTACATCGTTATGGAAATAGCGGATGGCCTGCTACAAAGAGAAACAGAATTGCTGCTTAACTCTGCCTTGATGCAAAGGGTAAGTGGTGTTATCTATTCGGATTCATCCAGCACAGGGGCACTGAGCGGCATCATGCTACTTGAAAAAATGAACATTAGCCCTATTGCCATCTGTGGTTCGTTGTTGAAGTCACCTTTGATGGTTGCCGAAATTCAAGCCAAAACGAATATTCCTGTTATGGGTCTAAACCAATTGGGCGCACCGGAAATTGAAGCCTTCATCAAAAGTAGTATAGAATCCACTGTAATAGAAGACAGGCAGCTTGCAGCGGCCATCTAAGCCATGTGGAACGAATTTTACAAAAGTTTTTGGACTCGCAATCGAATGCTGATAGCCGTCGCCTGGCTGTCAATGCTTATCTCCAATTTACTTACCATTGCGCTAACATTGTTGATAGGCAGGTTTTTTAGTTTACAGTTTGGATTTCAGAATGTAAAAGCGAACCTGATTGAGTTCTTCCCGTTTTCCATGGCGCGTGACCTTCGTTCATTTTATTTTGTGTATGCCGGAGCGCTACTATGCAAATTGGTTTTCTTCTATTATGCCCGGTTTTATGGCGAAAAGGCAGGAGCTAATTTGATCAATGAGATCAAACGCCTTGCCTTCAACTGGCAATTGGGCATTCCTTTGTCTGTATACAAAAGCGGGGGTGCCGGCAAGTACATGCAAAGGTTTAGTGGTGACATGGCGCACATCAGAAAACACTTCATTTATGGCATTTTATCGCCGACGGCGGATTTGACAATTCTGATGGTATTTTTTATCATCGTTTTCGCAACTCAAGTGTACCTTGGGGCAGGTATGTTGGTATTGGTAATCATCAGCACCTATTTGTTGCAAACCATGGATTCGAAGCTCAATGTGTTCACTAAAATCCAGGGAAGTAAATCTTCGAAACTATTTGCCCACATCAGCAACACGCTGAATCACCTTGAAACCATCCACGTGATCAACCGTCGGAGAATCCAGCTAAAAACCTTTCTCAAACTCAACGATGCCCACACCCACGCTACCATTCGTCAGGCGAGACAAGAGGCGGTATACAGAACGGCCATTCCTATTATAACCTATGCTTTGATCTTTTTCACGTTGCTCACAGCCGGTCTGTCACCCGAAGCCATGGGCGGCAGTGGCATCATCACAACCATCTTACTCATATTATACATCACACCTGTTTTGAGAAGGCTACTGGCTTCCGGTATCATCAGAGAGAAAGGTGAAGTTTCCTGGGCCAATCTCGAAAAAATCAAAAACCTGAGTGCCGAAGAAAAAGGCAGGGATCTGAAGACCACACGCTTGAGTCTAAAAATTAAAATTTCAAAGGACTGGCAAGAATTAAAACCGGGTCTGCATGTGATTCAGCATGCCTATCCCCACCACTACCTCGACAACTGGCTCCTACTACGGCCATTGGTAAAAGATAAAATTGTGCTCAATGGCAAAGCTCCTTCTTATTGGAAAGCAAGCCAGTGGAGCAAGCTGGTTTGTCCGATAGATGAAAGATATGGTTTGATTGGAAAAAATTTACATGAGCTGGTTTGTCCTCAACTCAGGGTGTTTCCGGAGCAGACCCTTCAAAAATTCAATGCCATCCTTCCGGCCGGTAAACAATTGAACGAACAAATGGAAACAGGTGAAAATGGTAAGCTATTGAGCCCCATGCAGAAAAAAATAGCCCTTATCATGCGCGCCTGTTGTTCGGCTTCACCTATAATAGTAACCAGAAACCTGATGGAAAACATACCCATCAAAAAACAAGCCATGGTCATGGAACTTCTGAAGGAGCTGGAAGGAGACCACATACTTTTAATGCTCCAACAAAAAGAAGAAACTGCCAATGTGGTCAATGAACAAAACGATGAAGGCACTGATGCTTCAATTGTGTCTTTGATTAATTAAAAAATGCCTGTCACATTTGGGTCAAACAGCCCTTATTGTATAAATCACCGTCATGAAGTTCATTTCCCGACTCATTTTTATTTTTCTATGCAGCTATGGAGCTACTGTTTCAGCGTGTCCCTATGTGTTGGTTGAAAAATTGACGGCAACTACTAAAGACAGTTAT
>CALMWS010000061.1 GCA_937870795.1 uncultured Bacteroidota bacterium
CCAATACCATCGTAAAATGTAAAAACATGGACTGGTCCCTTGCTCCGGCCGGTTGTACCCTCACCGGTACGGGTACGAGGGCAGACATCCATGGTTCTATTGTTTTACATCCCAACATGACATTTGATTTTGCGGGGGATATATGGTTTGTGATAGATATGAATGTGACCAATACGATTACCAGTAATGGGGTGCATTTTCCGCAAAGTGTATATTTCAGCGGCAATTCCGGAACCTGGAATTTGACAGATGCCTTCTATGTAGAAAAATCAATCTATCACTACAATGGCAGATTAAACACACAAAACAACACAATTACCGCCGGAACAGGACTCCCGGGTAGTCCAAACCCGCCTTTTTCATTAATCCTGGATTTGGGCTCGTCAACAGTAAATATTATATCAGGTAAAGGAATATTTGCCTATTTAACGGGAAATTTTATTGCAGGAACTTCAACCATAAATCACCATACAGGCGGAGAAATTGGTGGCAGTGGGACTACTACGCCATTTTATAAAATAAAACTTAATACTGTAAGCAATACAAACCCATCTGTTTTAAATGCAGTTTCTTCAATAGACTCCATTGTATTTAACTATTATGGTACAATTCATTCATGGAATCATCAAAATGTAGCTCAAAATTTTCATACTGTAGTGTTTAAGGATAATGGTACTATCACCA
Source organism: uncultured Bacteroidota bacterium (assembly GCA_937870795.1). Classification (GTDB taxonomy): domain Bacteria; phylum Bacteroidota; class Bacteroidia; order Chitinophagales; family Saprospiraceae; genus JADKBO01. The sequence continues at coordinate 685 of CALMWS010000061.1, forward strand.
ATGCCAACAATTTCACCAGTCTTAAGTTTGAGCCCGGGAAAAGTTACACTTTTGGGGACTATACACCAATATATCAAGTACCAAATACCAGTACAGACATTACCATTGTTTCCGGAGGTTCGTTTGTTGCTAATGGTGGTGGAGGTTGTTCAGGTGCCATTACCATGATAAGCAATGTAAGTGGGACTCCAGTGAATGTAGTCAACAACAGTGGCAGCACTATAAACATATACAACGTACTGCAGCAAGACATTCATGGTAATGGCAACATGCCGCTCATCAACAACAATGGAAATGATTTAGGCAATAATACGGGTTGGACATTCAATGCACCGCAAGCTCCTTATGATTTATTTTGGATAGGCGGGCAGGGAGAATGGACTGATCCTGCGCATTGGTCATTGACAGATGGCGGTGCTCCAAGTGGTTGTATTCCCAATGCGATTACCAATGTGCATTTTACTGCATTATCAGGATTCACATCAAGTAATGTAGACATTGAAGAGATTACTACCCCTTTGGATTACAGAGACCTTACTTGCAGGGATTTGGATTTTTCTAACGTGACTGGGCATCCAACTTTTAAAAGTGTCTATAATGGAATAAACTCCAGTACTTTAAATGTTTACGGGTCTTGTCGCTGGGGTATGGAAATGAAACAAAAGTTTGACAAAAAAATTAATTTTCTCGGAAACGGCAACCATGATATTGAAAGCAATGGTATTCCTTTTTATGCGAACCTAATTTTTAAGGGATCTGGCACATGGAATTTATTAGATTCAATGTCATTATCTGATGAAGAATATTATGTAGGAAGGGGTGTATATCACGAAAGTGGAATAGTTAAGACACATGGCAACCCAATCAGTTTTGACAGTGGACGAAATTGGTGGGGAAATCTATCGGAACTTGGAAACAATGGAGATGCATATGGGTCTAGAGTGAACAGAGGAGCTGAGTTATGGTTAGGTGATGTTGGAGGAAATAGCTCTAATATTTATTTAAATAATAATATCTATTTTTATATTGATTATGAGCAGGGAAAGTTTCTACCTGTAAAATCTCATATCATAGGGAAGGGAGTTGGATCAAAAAGAATTTCAGCCCGAAATTTACCTCATGATTTCTACGATGTAACATTTGAAGCAGATAATTATGATACATATTTTAATGGTGGCATAATAAATAGATTAATTTCTAAAAATGTCGGAACAACCATTGAAAGCAATGCTCCTAATAATCGACTCATTCATTATGCTGCGTTTTTACAACTTGGAGAAATCAAAGACAATCAAACGTTTGATACTTTGGTTTTTTCAGGAGGCAATAGATATAGACTTGAGCGGGGCAAAACACAGATTATCACCTCACAGGGAGCATTAATAAGCATGGGTGGTTGTGATAGCTTAGTATATATTCAGTCATCTGATGGAACGGCTCCTGCAACAATAAAGAAAGAATTAGGAACAGATGTATCTATCAACAACACTATAGTTGAAAATGTAATGGCTGACATTTCAACCGGCGCATCATATACAATAAATAATGGATTAACTCTTGCAAATTCCACAGGATGGGCAGTAATCAATTCTCCACCCAGAAATTTATATTGGGTAAATAACGGAGGTTATTGGGACGATAGTTCGCATTGGTCTTTGACACCAACTGGACCAGGAGGAGAATGTCCCCCTACTCCATTAGATCATGTTTTTTTCACAAATAATTCTTTTTCTTTAACCAACCAAACAGTTCAAATTAGGTCATATGATGCTTATTGCAAAAATGTAAATTGGACAGGTGTTTTGAACAGCCCTCAATTTTTTGCTCCCAACTATCTTATACATCTAAATGTATTTGGAAACTATATACTTGACCCTAATATGATCCATAATTTTTATGGTGAGCCAAATTTTAGGGCGGACAGTAGTGCTTTCATTTCTATGGCTGGACATCAATTTTATTTTGATGTTTATTTTAAAAACCCATTAGGAGACTATACTCTGACGGATGATTTTAAAACTCAATCATATTACGGAGGTCAGGCAAATATGAATGTTGCTGGTACAATTAGAACAAATGGAGGCGTTGAGATTTATGGTTCATTATATTCCGATGTAACTTCTAAATTCTATTTAGGAAACTCTACCATTATACTATCCCCAAATGGGAATAGTTATCCAACTAGATCAATAATTAATACACTCCCAGAGAATTTTCATTCTGGGACATCACATGTGATAGTAAAACAGGGATATTTAACTAATTCAGTTTTTTGTTACAAAAGTATTGAGTTCTATGATGTAACCCTCCAAGGCACAAACCCAAGTGTTGATCCTTCTTTTTTCCAAAATGCTTCCGTGAAAAATAGAATAGTAGTCGAAAATTATTGGGAACTTTATTCTCTATTAGTTAATGATACTATGTTTATTAACGAAATTGAATTTAAATCTGATGGCTTTTTGGCTAGTAATTACACTTATGTAAATGGTGATATTGAAATTCACAACGCTACTTTTGCACCAGGAAAAAGCTACTTAATTTATGGAAACATCAGAATGATTCCTAAAAACGGACAAGAGGCAAAACTAAATATTGCAGGATTGCCTAATAAATATATACAGTTGAATGGGTATCCGGGAATAGGGGGTAATATAGTTATGGATGACTATAATACCACTCCCACCTGCACCCAATATGTATTTCTAAGCAACATGAATCACACAGGCACCGAAATCATTCAGGTGCCCACTCCCGGTGGAAATGTGATCAATAATTCCGGTTGGGTGTTTGCTCCATGCAATCCATGTCCCAATAATCCACCCATTTTGGACTCTCTTTTGAGCACCCTGGAAAGGTGTGGTCCAGGTATTGTAGATTTGGTTTTGTCCGATTTGTTGCCCGGAGAGAATGCGGTGTGGTTTAGAGATTCTTTGCTTACCGATACCCTTTACAACAGCACCAATTTGTTTCAGCCACTGGTGAGTTCAGATACTTGTTTTTGGGCGAAAGTCTTTAACGAGGGAGGTCAGTGCTATTCAAGCGACACCATAAAGATCTGCATCAATGTATTTAAAAAACCGACAGAATATTCAGTATCGGGTGGTGGAAGCGTCTGTCAGGGAGGAAATTTAAATATTATTCTGGCTGATTCCGAAGTAGGTTTTAATTATCAATTGCAACTTGATGGTGTTGACTTTGGATCCCCACAGGCGGGTACTGGAAATCAGTTGGTATTCACCATCACCTTTCCAATTGGGGTCACAACCGGCACGTTTACAATTATGGCCATCGGTGAAGGCGGATGTTCCAGTACCATGAACAATGGTGTGAACGGCACCTACCTTCC
>CALMWS010000062.1 GCA_937870795.1 uncultured Bacteroidota bacterium
CAAAATAATCTTGTCTTTCTTTTTCAAGCTTCTGATCCTTGTTACCCATCAATTGGTCAAGAATAGATTGAACTGAAGTTTTTTCCAATGCTTCAATTTCTTCCAGTTCAATATCCAATTGTTTTTTCAACTCAATCAGTTCCGCTTCTTTTTCAGCAATGGACATCTTTAGAATGTCATAGTGCTTTCTTGCCGCCTCCAGATTTCCGTTTCTTTCAATCAGAGTTTTGATTTGTATGGCCAGCTCAGTCATTTATTTCCAATTCTTCAACCAATTCAGCAAAGGGTCTCCAAAGTCGTGTTTCCGGAAAATCCGCTTTGATTACAACGTTTTCTTTTGTTACCGGATGCACAAAACTCATTTGCCGACAATGCAAGGCAATTGACTTGTCGGGCAGTGCAATTTTGCTTCCATATTTGAGATCTCCAACGATGGTACAACCCATCTTACTCATCTGACACCTGGCCTGGTGTGGTCTGCCAGTAACCAAATCAAGTTTTACAATGGCATATCCGTTGATGTCACCGGTTAACTCATAATGGGTTATGGCCAGTTTTGCCCCTTTCGAATCTGTTGATTTTGCTTTGACTTTGTTGGTCATCTCGTCTTTCACCAAATAATGTTTCCAGGTACCGGAAAAGGGTTCGGGGCGTTGGTCAGTCAGGGCATAATAGGTTTTGCCAATTAGTTTTTCCTGAAACATCTTACTCATCCGTTCAGCTGCTTTACTGGTTCTTGCAAAAATGGTTACACCAGAGGCAGGACGATCCAGGCGATGTAAGACGCCTAACCAAACATCTCCGGGCTTGCCATATCTTACTTTAATGTAAGCCTTTACTTCTTCTTCCAGCGTCTTATCTCCGGTTTCATCAGCATGAACCAAATCCCCAGGTTTTTTATTGATGGCAATTAAGTGATTGTCTTCATAAATGACTTGCATCTCTTCCAATTATGGAACAAAGATAATCAATTATAGGCCTATTTACGCTTCATCTGCAAGTAGTCCAGAAAGTAGATTACCTTTAATGATAGATTGTTGTTTTGGTCTCCTTTCAGCAAATCTTCAAGATTCGAAAAATAAGTACCTTCAGCATTGGCACGCTGCCTGACTATCGCATTTTTCCATACTACATTGATAAAGCTTCCTTGTGCAAATTGCCAGGAATACACCATGTCTATATTGAAAAAATCTGCCGCTTTGTCAAAACTAAACGCCTGCTCTGTGTTAGGGATCAAAAGACCATTTTCCGTAATATTGTAATACTGTTTATTAAACACCCTGCTATGATAGTGCCTGATCCTTGTGGTCAAACCCATGCGATTGGTGAAACTGTATTTAAAGCCCAATGTATTGATGATAGTATTCACATCGCGTCTTGCAAAAATAGATACCTCGTCATCTTTGCCTGCAAAGCCTATGTTATTGATTTTGGGTTGTGCGCTTAAGGACCAGGAAATTGAAAATTTTTGATTGATTCTGTAATTGTGGGTCATATTCAATTCATAGCCCTTACGACCATAAAAATTGAAATATTTTCCAACAATTGCCTCGACGCTGGTATAAAATTTCTTATTGCTATTGGTTTCAAACCAAAAACCCGCTACTATTTTTTCACCATCCCTGAAATATTGGCCATAATTTCTGGCTTCATAAAAATCATTGCTAAAGGGCGTATAAGTTGAAAAAAAGCCAGCCCACCAAAGATTTTTTAATTGCCCGTTAACATTGATGTTGTAATCAGAGGTTTGGTAAACAGGTTGATCCTTTGATATTGCCCGATACAAGTGGCTGAACTTAAAATTGACATTCATATTGATTCTATTGTACCATGAACCGGGCGTAACCCATCTGTAACCCATCCAAAGGCCATGGTTTAAGTAGTTGTTGTTTGTAAAATAGCCGAGGTCATTGCTCGTAAACTTTGTATCTGTTAGTTCCTGGAATACATTGAAGTTGAATCTGCCGCTTTTTTTGCCAAAATACATGAGATGGCTATAACCTGCATCAGTGGTTTTTTCAATGATCTGACTAACGGCCAACTTTCCTCCACCGCCCCAGGTGTTTGATTTGTCATTGAGATCAAACAAGGCTGCTGTTACCACAGCTTCATGCGCCTCACCATCCCTCAGCACAGATGTATTGACAAAGCTAACTGAAGAGTTGTTTTTAAATGTTTGATCAATCACCAGTACATTGTAATTGGTTAACGGGTTGGTCAATATTTTTCTTTGTTGTCGGGTTTCGATATTTTCTATAGTTGCATACTGCGTTGCTGTCAATGCATTTAAAAAACCTATGCCCAAACCGCTTTCTGTTCTTCCTGAAATTTTGGATGCATTGATCAATCGAGTCTCAATGGGATTAGATATTATCTTTTCATTGGTCTGGGTCTTACTACCTACATTGTGAAAATAGTAGGGTGTACCTCCTATTCGCCGGGAGTAAAAAAAATTGCCCTTATTAAAAAGTTCTATTCCCTCGGTGAAAAAGGGTCTGTTTTCGTTGAAACGCACTTCAAATGGAGTCAAATTAAGTACCTGATTATCGCTCTGTACTTGCCCGAAATCGGGTATAAGGGTAGCATCTAAGGTAAATGCCTGGTTGATGCCCCACTTAACATCCATACCCCCATTAATTTGCCTGCTCCAATTGCTGGTATTATCTGTGGATGGAAAATGGTTGCAATAAACTGATAAATAGGGTGCAAATTGAAGCCGTAGCGGAGGTTTTATTTCTTTAAGCCCTGTCCAATATCCTTCCTGATTCAAAAAGCCGCTAACTGTGGGTAAAATTGGGTTCCACATATATTGTTCTCCGGTTTTTTGCCTTCTCCTGGTAACATTAAGGCCCCAGTCCTGAATATTTTTTTTACTAAATCGAATGGCAGAAAATGGAATGAACATTTCAAATTGCCAGCCATTCTCAGTGATGGTGGTAGCACTTTCCCAAACTGCATTCCAGCTAAAATCTTCGCTATCGTTTACTGATGGAGAAACTTTGGCATCCATTTGTTCATTGAGGGGTGTAACAAAGTACTCAAAGCCGTTGAGGTTGTCTTTGTAAGTATCAAGAATAAGGCCTATAAAATCATTGTTTCCAAAACCATCCCTGCCTATAAGTTCATACGAAACGTTGCTTTTTTGTGCTTCTTTACAAATTCCACCAAAATAGATACCTTCATCTGAGTAGGTCAAAAACGCAATGGTTTTCTGTTCTTCGGTCTCCAGCTCACCGGGTTGGGGCCTGAATTCAACAAAACTATCAATGACTGTAGCATCTTGCCACTCGGTCATATCAACAACTCCATCAATCTTTTTGGCAATGGTGTTTCTATTTGAAGCTACACTTCTGTGAATAGCTTGTTGGGCGTGCAGCCAAAATGGTGTCGATATTAAGAAAATAAAAAGCAGCTGTTTCATAAACACAGATAATTACCAATGACGAATGAAACTCGTAAAAGGTTGCCTGTAACTGGATAAGGAAATTATGTTAAAATTTTGGCCAGGTATTTTGGGCTCTCATGGTTTTTTCAATCACATCTCTTACACAACCTTTTCCTCCGGCAAAAGGAGATATGTATTGAACGGTTTCTCTGACTTCAATCACTGCATCTGCAGGACATGCTGAGAATCCGACCCTCTTTAAAAGTAACAAATCCGGAAGATCGTCTCCCATGTATAGAACTTCACCATCCGACAAATGGTATTTCGCTAACAAATCTTCATAAGACGCTGTTTTGTCTTTTAATTTGTCATAAATATCGGTCAGTCCTAAGTATTCAAATCTTTTTCGCACACCTTTCGATGCTCCCTTGGTGATTACTGCTACACGGTAACCTGCTTCCAAAGCATACCTAACTGCCTGACCATCGCGGGTGCTCATGGTTCTTAACATATCACCGTTTTCCATTACCAAAACTTCTCCATTGGTGAAAACACCGTCAACATCAAAAACAAAAGTGGTAATGGAATGAAATGCTGCCATGTTCAATATTCTTATTGATTGTCGCGCCATTCATAGACCCATTTTGCCTGGATTTGTTCGAGATGGCCTTCATTGCAATCTTCTCTCTTTCCTACAAAATTGGGTAATGAAATTATCCACTCTATCAAATCTGTAAAACGGATTCTGTAAATTCTGGATTCATCGAAGTCGTCTCCAAATTTTTCATACAGTTTCATGGCGATGTCCTCGTGATCTTCCCACTGAATGGGTAAATTATCAAAATGTTCAAATCCCATCTATCTTACTTTAATCGTGTTCATGTCCAATGATCCTGGCTTGATCAGGAATTTCAATGGTGACTTTGGCGTCGTCTTTCAAAATGATACATTGGCAACCCAATCTTGAATTCAATTTTGGATTAACAGCTCTGTCAATAAAGTCTTCTTCTTTATCCGAAATTTCTTCCAGATAAGCTTCCCCTTCCAACACGTATACATGACAAGTGGAACAAGCACAAACACCTCCACAATTGTGGTTGAGGTGAATTTCGTGTTCTTCTGTTACTTCCAGGATGGAAAGACCTTCAGGAACATCAGTGACTACTTTTTCCGCTATATTCTTATCTTCGAATTTAAATATTACTGTTGCCATTTTATTGATACACAAAATTTTATTTCAAAATTCGTGTCAGTTTATGTCGTTAAACAAATTTTATTTGTATTGGTTCACAATAGTCTCAAATTTTCTGCTAGATCCACTTCTTTTTTCTGAAATAGACCAACATAGCTACAGCAACAGCGGCCATAAGCGCAAGCACGTAATAATACCCATTGTACCATGTAAGTTCCGGCATGTTCTGAAAATTCATACCGTAAACGCCGGCTATAAAACTCAAAGGAATGAAAATCGTAGTGACAATGGTTAGCACTTGCATGACACCATTCATTTTATTGCTGATGTATGACATGTAAAGTTCCCTGTGGCTAACAACTATTTCTCGCTGCATGTCTATGTTCTCAGTGACATAGATCAAATGGTCATATAGGTCATTAAAATATTTCACATTGTCTTCACACAAGTGAGTTGAATCGGACCGCATTATTTTATTGATAGATTCTCTTACCGGGAAAACAAATTTCTTAAGGTAAATCAGATCTGTCTTTAATGCCTGAATCTGATGTAATATAGATTGCTCCGGTGAATTGAGGATGTTGTTTTCAATTTGCTGATTGACTTCATCCACCAAATCAATGATGCTGATATAATTGTCAACAATGATGTCGTGAATGGCCAGAAAGAGATAGTCTGCTTTTTTTCTACGGAGTCTGGATTCAGGTCTGTGCAAACGATCCCGGATGGGATCAAAGACATCTCCTTTGGTTTCCTGAAAGGTAATCACAATGTTATTTTTAAGGATGATGCTTACCTGCTCATCTTCTATCAGAACATCTTCTTTTTCATTTTTCAGCATTTTTATACCGGAATAGATATAGTCTTCAAATATCTCACATTTTGGCCGGGAAAGTGAATTCAGCAAATCTTCTTCGGTAAGGGCGTGAATTCCAAACTGGGCACAAAGTTCATGAACAGTGGCCACATCGTGAATGCCGTTTACGTTGATCCAATGAATTTCATCCGGCCTGAGTCCCTTAAGTTCTTCAGTAGAAACATTGTCTGACGCCTTGAGCCTGGCCTCATTGAAACTCAAAAGCGAAATACTGACATCCTCTTGTCTTTCAATACCTATGTAAACAGAGGATCCTTGAGGTAAACCTACCTTAGTTACTTTTTGTCTTTTTGCTTTATCTCTGTTTTTGCGTGACATCAATGATGCTTTAACACAGAATCAATATAAGCAGATACAACATGGCTGCCTTTTTCATATGAAGTATTGTTGTTGATAATGATGTCAACTTCGTCTATGTAAGGTTCAATGTATTTTTCAAAAGAAGGCATCACATGGTGTTTGTAACGGTACAATACATCTTCCAATGGATAATTTCTTTCTTTTTGATCTCTCAGTATTCTCCGAATGATTTTATCACTTGGTTTGGCATTGATGATGATGCTGAGATCCAACATTTTAAAGACTTCTCTGATATGAAAAACAAACAGACCTTCTACAACAATGACCGGAGCCGGATGAAAAACGTGTGTTTTGGGCTGTGCAAGTTCATTGTTAAAGCTGTATTCAAGTCTTTCAATGGCCTGACCCGACTGCAAAAGCCTCACATCCTGAACAAAAGCTTCCAAATCAATGGATTCCGGCAAGTCAAAATTTTTGACGCCATTCTCATCATGCAATTGAAGTTCCCTGGGCTTATAATAATCATCCTGAGAAATGATGCATAAACTCGATTCCTGGAATTTGGAGCGTAATGTTCTGATAAATGATGTTTTACCAGATCCACTGCCACCTGAAATTCCAATGAGGGTGGTTTTTTTCATGGAATAATTATAAATCTTCGCAAAAAATGTGAATTTTTACTTCTCAAATCGTAAAGATAGCGCAAATTTATGGATCAACTCAACGATATTTTAAGAGGAGCATTAGGAATAATAGTAATGCTTGCCATTTGCTTTCTCTTCAGTAACAATAGAAAGGCAATACCCTGGAAAGTAGTGGGTATTGGCATCAGTATTCAATTTTTATTGGCTTTACTTATACTTAAAGTCCCCTATGTAAGTGAATTTTTTGATTTTTTGGCAGACATGTTCCAAAAAACGATGGAATTTTCTAAAGCAGGGGCTTCGTTTATGTTTGGTAGCCTTGTGACCAATTTGGATGGCTTCGGATACATCTTTGCATTTCAGGTTTTGCCTACCATCGTATTTTTCAGCGCTCTATCTTCTATTTTATACTACTTTGGCATTCTACAAAAAATAGTTTATGCTATAGCCTGGGTTATGGCCAGAAGCATGAAATTGTCTGGGCCTGAAAGCCTTGCTGCTGCAGCCAATATTTTTATTGGTCAAACCGAGGCTCCTTTGATCATCAAACCCTATATCAAAAACATGACAAAATCTGAAATTTTGTGTTTGATGGTGGGTGGAATGGCAACCATTGCAGGAGGTGTATTTGCTGCTTATGTTGGGTTTTTAGGGGGTGATGACCCAGTAATGCGCCAGTATTTTGCCAAACACCTGCTTACAGCTTCACTACTCTCGGCTCCGGCAGCAATCGTTTGTGCCAAAATGTTATTACCTGAAGAAGAATCAGAAGTAAACGCCTCTATGTACTTAGCAAAGGATGAGTCTGAAAACATTTTGGACGCCATTTCAAAAGGAACTACTGATGGTTTAAAACTAGCAGTTAATGTGGGCGTAATGCTGCTGGCGTTTACAGCTTTAATAGCTTTTGCCAATGCTTTTTTGATGAAGGCAGTGGGTAGCTGGACCGGCTTGAATGAATATGTAGTTCAATCTACCAACGGTGCCTACGAAGGTTTTAATTTTACTTATCTCCTGGGTATGATGTTTGCTCCCATAGCGTGGATTCTTGGTACTCCATCTGAAGACATATTGAGCATCGGTCAGCTCTTGGGCCAAAAAACAGTATTGAATGAGTTTTATGCTTACAAAGAATTGAATGACTTTAAACTGGAAGGTATCAGCCTTCAGCCCAAGTCCGTATTAATTGCTACCTATGCTCTGTGTGGCTTTGCCAACTTTGCATCTATAGGTATACAAATTGGAGGCATAGGCGCATTGGCTCCTGAAAAAAGAGTGTTGCTTACCAAGTTGGGGATAAAAGCCCTCATTGGAGGCACCATTGCCAGCTTTCTTACTGCATGTATTGCAGGTATGCTATAACAATACGGAGACTAAACTTTATTTTTCACATACTTTTCAAGCCAGGTATCCTGTTCCCAAAGTACATGTAAAATGGACTCTTTGGCTTGATAGCTGTGGCTTTCATAAGGCAACAAGACCATCCTCACCGTTGCACCCAAAGCTTTTAAGGCTGCATAGTATCTTTCTGTTTGTATTGTATAGGTGCCACTATTGTTGTCTTCCTGTCCATGAATAAGAAGTAAGGCACTTTTCATTTTGTCGGCATCCAGAAAAGGATTCATTGATGCATAGACGTTTTTTGCCTGCCATAAATTTCTTTCTTCACTTTGGAAACCAAAAGGTGTCAACGTTCGATTGTAGGCACCGCTTCGTGCAATTCCTGCTGCAAAAAATTGGGTATGGGTCAAAAGGTAAGATACCATAAATGCTCCATAAGAGTGGCCACCGATGCCTATGCGGGTAACATCGATTTTGCCGGTCTTTTCGGCCACCTCAATGGCTGCGGCTGCATTGGCAAGCATTTGCTCATGAAAGTGATCGTTGGGCTGGCTTTCTCCTTCTCCAATTACAGGAAAAGATACATCGTCCATTACGGCATAGCCCCGGGTCACCCAATAAATAGGTGAGCCCCAAAAAGGATAAATAAATTCGTGTCTGGAAGCTGTATTTTGACCGGCGGTTTGTTTGTCTTTGTATTCCATGGGATAAGCCCACATGATCAGAGGTAATAATTGATGCTCATCGGTATGGTTGGGGAGGTAAAGTCTGGCTGTGAGATCAGTACCATCCGCTCGCTTGTATTGGAGAACTTCTTGTTTTACGCCTGCAAGTGCTTCGAAAGGATTTTTATATTGGGTTACAGCTTTTAATTTCTGATCCTTTAGATTTCTAAGAAAGAAATTGGGATATTGATAACTATCCTGGATCAATGTTATCAGTTTTCCTTGTTCAGCATCTACTACCATAATGATGTCTTCCTGTTGAAAGCTATCATCTACTTCAAAAAGACGTTGCTTATGACCACTTTTCAAATTGTATTTGTCTAAAAAGGGCCTTCGCCCATCTGCATAATAGCCATCGCCCGACAAATACATTTCTCCTGCTTCATTTTCAAAAATGGTGTTCCAGCCAAATTTGTTTTTTCGCGTCACGAAATTGCCAGGATCATTGAACCTATCTTGAAAATTGCGATCATCGAAAACTATTTCATCTTCAGGATGCTCAGGTGTAAAGATTTTAGTTAGTTGCTGTCTGTTTTTCCACCATCTTTCAAAAAGCACGGCATTGCCCTGATCTGTATAGAAAATGCCCGCATAGCGCAATTTTGTTTTATAAAATTCTTTAGGTGCTTCTGCAAATGGATTTTTCCACTCAAAAAGTGCGTCGCGAAATTCACACACTTTTTCCGGGTCGCCTCCGTCCAATGCCTCAGCCCAAACCAAAGTACTACTGTGATCAGGCCTCCACTTAATCATTCGTTTTCCCTGCTGAACAGCCATAAACCCTTGTGGAATATACTCAAGCAAAGGTGCTTCTTCAATGGTTTTTACTATGGCACCGCTCAAATCTGTTACATAGGTGTGGTAAGGAAATCTGTCAAATGGGACAAAATAGGAAAATGGTTTTTTGATTTCAGAAATTAAAATATGGTTGCCATCTGGAGATAAACTCATGCCATCGTACATGGCACTCTCTTTCCACAATGAAAATGCTCCTTTTTCATCCATCATCCACAACTCGCTCGTAACCGCTGCTTCAAAATTATGGACATCAATTTCATTCTTCAATAAATCCTGAAAGGTTCTGCTTTCTATGGCTTGTCCATCGTTTTGGGCAATTACAGGCCCAGAAGGAAGCAAAGCAACTGACGTTTTATATTCAGGCTTATTATCAGGGACAAAAAGCAAAATAAGGCCATCATTTTTTAGCCACATAAAAGATTGTCCCAGATTGCCATTTACTTTTTTTGGCCCCACAGGCACAGCTTCACATTTTATAACATCAATCAACCATGCCTGGACACCATCTGGTTCAATATTTAAGGTGAGGGCTTTGTCTTGTCTATAATTCCATGCCAGCCGGCAAAATTTTCCATTTTCTGGAAGTCCATTTATTGTATATTCGATCTGATGATCTATGTCTAATAAGGTAATCTTATAGTAATGTGATTCTCTGGAAGCCATGTTGCTGGCAGGATTGATGCGTAAACCTGCCAACTTAAGTTCAGGATTTGCCAATTCTGAAAGTAACTTATGAGGGCGTCTGTGAAGGAGAAATGCTTTGCTGGCCTCGGTATTAATTTTAATAACGGGTGCAAGCTCTGATTCTGCCATGGATTTAATCGGTTCAGGCGGAAACTGGTAGGGAGTATTAATCTCAGCGATCAAACGATATTATAATTTGTAGTGAAAAAATCAGGATTAGATACATTATTTATATTTGTGCTGGGAAATATGATAAATATCAGGCAATTGGTCTTTCCCTTCGCCAGGGTACCCTCTGTCATAAAGTATTTCTATCTGGGTTCCGGGCGGACAATAGTAATAGACCCTCCAAATATCTTCTTCAGACAGGCCAATGCAGCCATTGGAATACGCCTTTCCCAAGGATTCTGGATTGGTGGTTGCATGTATTAGTTGTCCGGAAACATGCCCGTTTAAAAACAAGGTAATCGATGGCGTGATGGGCATTTTGGTTACAATGCCATCATCTCTTTTTGTCTCCTTGTAATGTGTACCATCCACCGGGTTGATCCAGGTTGGATTCCTTTCTGTGGAATAAACAAAACCTTTGCCGGCTCTGGTTCTTAAATCCATATACTTATCGATGGACTTAAGGTACCTTGACTCATTTTTGCCTACACGAATCATACTGGTATGTATCAGGAGATCTTCGTGGTATATGCGCAGTTTATATTCAGGAATATTAACAACAATGCGATTGGATTTGAGTCTGTCATCAATGGCTTCAGCTACCTTTTTTTCAGGAATTAGAATAATACTACCCTTTTTCAAAACCACTCTTTCTTTTTGATTGAGGTCTTTAATGCCATTATTGGCCAACCAATAGTAGCTGGTATGGTTTAGAGAGTCAATGATCCAGGCGTTGAAATTCACAATGTGATAGTCTGTTAAAGAATATCCAATACTGTCTGAATAAATGCGGGCAATGCGGTCGATGGTTTTAAAAAATACTTTGACGGTTACGTCTTTGTCCAATGTATAAAACCGCTGAGTTAGGGAATCACTTTCAGGATATTGATATCCTCCTTTGACCTGAGCATTCATTAACAGGCAAAGTGTGCACATAGCCAATACATTCACAATTGTTTTCACCGGCTTTCTGAAAATGAAGGTTTACTTTGTTTTTCCAAAGATAGTCAAAAAAATGGATTTTGGTTGGGAGTTGACGTTGCAATATCAATGTAAAAATTGAGGGAAATCAGCCAACTTTATGGATAACATGCGTATTTTTCTATCTCAATTTTCAACATGGAAGAAAATAGTTTGTTGTTTCAGGTACATAAAAAGAGGCAAGATTGGCAGAAAAAGCTTGACTTCTATCAGGATGAATTGCTAATTCTGAGAAAGGAACTCTTTATCACAAGCGAAACCCACCCGGATCTGCCTTCTGTTATCGAACACGTTCAGGAATACAGACAAATCATCAAGAAAAAACTGGATCACATCGATGAATTTAAGTTTAAATTGCTTATGAATGAAAAACAAACAGATACTTCGGATGATCAAAAAATGAAAGATCAAATCAAAGAATTGGAAGAGGAGTTTAATTCATTTGAACAAAAGATAACAGAACTCAAAGGACATTTGAGAAGGTTTATTTCCAGAAACATGAAGTAAACTTAAGTTGTTCAGGACTTGAGTACTACTTCGTCTTTGTCTTCAACATAATGGGTAGCTATTGCAGCTAAAAAGAAGCAAAAACCCGATACTACCAGAGTGTAAACCGCGTGGTTATCGTAAACTTCTTTTACCATCGGGCCTCCAATTATGGCGTTGCAAATTTGAGGGATGGTGATAAAGAGATTAAAAATTCCCATGTATACACCCATTTTTGAAGGAGGCAATGAGCCGGCAAGTATTGCATACGGCATAGCCAAAATACTTGCCCATGCCATGCCAACACCAACCATAGAAAAGATGAGAAATTCCTTGTTTGGGGCAAAATAAAAACTGATTAAGCCAAGTCCACCTGCAATCAGGGAAATGATATGGGTATTCTTCCGACCCAATTTTTTTGCCATTACCGGGAGAAAAAGAAAAGCATATATAGCTGATACAAGATTGTAAACACCAAAGATGATTCCTACCCAATTGCTGGCTTCATTAAAGGCAAGGGAGTGGGTGTCATCTACTTTCAAGCCATAGATGTGTTGTGCGATTGCAGGCGTACTGTAAACCCACATGCCAAATAACCCGAACCATGAAAAGAATTGTACCCAACCCAGCTGCTTCATGGTTTTGGGCATGGAGGCTATATCAGCGAACAATGATTTGAAAAAATCTTTTTTAGTATTTTCCTGGATTTCTTCGGTTGAATACATCGCCAGCTCCTGGGGGTCATATTCTTTGGTGGTAAAAATTGTCCAAAGGATAGACCCAACAAGGATAATGGCACCAATGATAAATGATAAAATTACATTTGAAGGTATGTCGTTTTCCGATGCCGTTTTGGAAACATCAAACCACTCTGCCAATATGTATGGCAACCATGAACCCACAACCGCTCCAATGCCAATCAACACTGTCTGAGCCGCGAATCCTGCAGTTCTTTGATCAGAAGGCAATTTATCTCCAACCAAGGCCCTGAAAGGTTCCATCGCCACATTGAAGGATGCATCCATGATCATCAACATACCGGCTCCTACCCACAAAGCTGGTAATATTGCTGCAAATATGCCTGCATTGGGCATGAGAACCAAACCAATGCCGGCAGCCAAAGCACCAGCCAAAAAATAAGGTTTCCTTCTACCAAGTCTGTTCCAGGTATGATCACTGTAATGACCTATGATGGGCTGTATGATCATGCCTGTTAATGGTGCCACAATCCAAAACCATGACAATTGGTGAACATCAGCTCCAAAACTTTGGAGTATCCTGCTGGCATTGGAATTTTGCAGGGCAAAACCAAATTGAATGCCCAAAAAACCAACACTCATGTTCCAGATTTCTGATGTTCTTAATCTTGGTTTTTCCATGGTTAAATTGTTTGTTAACAAATGTAATTATTTTTTAATCATAACCCAGCTTTCCCATGGCAACATTTCCACTTCGCTTCCTTTGTTGTAATTTACATCGATCCTGCGGTATATATCCAACATGCCCCTAACATCTTCATCCAGGATGATTTTCCTTTTTTGATCAGAAAGGTTAGCCATAACCACAACTTTGCTGTTGTTTTTTTCTCTTTTGAAGGCTACTATATATTCAGACTGGCCCAACCATTGAAGAGGGGCTCCATAAGGCTCATTCCATATTGCTTCCTCCTGGTGTTTTAAAGCGGTAAGGGTACTGTAAAAATCCATATTACTGAATTTATTGAAATGGATGGTGTCCTTTTCAAAAAATTTGAGACGAGCAGTTAACGGTTCTTCCTGTCCACTGTAGATCAAAGGGATGCCGTCAAAAGTCATAGTTAATATGGCAAACGCTTTATAACCATTGCCCAAACGTTCGAATTCGGTGCCATTCCAGGAGTTTTCATCGTGATTGGTAATAAAATGCATGATACTGCCTTTCACAAATTTGGGTCTTTCTGATTGCAACCAGCTTCTGATGTGGCTAACGTTTTTTTCACCTTTTGCTATTGCGTTCATGGTATGGAAAAACGACCATCCATAACAGGCATGAAAGGTTTCTTCATTGAGTTGCTCAGGTGTTTCCGCCTCAGCCAACAAAAATAACTGGTCATTGGCATTCATCAAACTATCAGCACAAGTCTTCCAAAAATCAAGTGGCACCCCAAAAGCTATGTCCATCCTAAAGCCATCCACTTTGTGATCTTTCACCCAATAAAGCAGGTCATCAATCATATTTTTGCGCATATCTGCATTGTCGTAATTGAGATCTGCCACGTCGCTCCATCCATATGGCTGTCCTGTATTTGGATCCAGTGGATCCGTTATTTGCCCATCGGCCCCTTTGGTATAATATTCAGGATGCGTTTTTATCCATGTATGATCCCATCCTGTGTGGTTGGGCACCCAGTCGAGGATAACTTTCATCTTGTAGGCGTGAATCTTATCTATCAAATTTTTCAAATCCTCAATTGTACCAAATTCAGGATTTACCTGGCGGAAATCAGACACTGCATAATAACTCCCAAGGCTTCCCTTCCTTTTGGTCTCACTAATTGGGAACACAGGCATTAACCACAAAATATCAACACCCATGGCTTTTAAACGGGGTATGTGATCTGAAAATGCATTTAAGGTTCCCTCCGGAGTATACTGTCGGATATTTACTTCATAGATGACGGCATTTTTTGCCCATTCAGGCATTTGAAATGTCTTGGCTTTATCTTCCATTTGTTTGTTTTTTTCATCCTTACAAGCTGTCACTGTAAAGGCAAGGATAAGTGATAAAAGTAGTATTCTCATTGTTTTAATTTTATAAAATGCCGCTAATTAATAAGGCAGCCATAATCAATACCATGATGGCAACCGTGTTTTGTACAAACTTTTCTGTTACTTTTTTCAACCACAAATTACCCAGAATTGATCCCGTAATGGCAGCAAAAATGCATAAAAAAATAAGTAATTGATGGTCTTTTAAAGTCAATGTGTGAAAGTGTCTGGCGTAATACTGGAGTCGACTCAAATCAATCAGGCAGGCTATCGCTACACCTGTAGCAATGAAGGTTTCCTTGTCGAGATCTCCTTTGGATAAAAATGCCGACCTCAATGCGCCCTGGTGTCCGGATAATCCACCAAAAAAACCCGTGAAAAAGCCGCCAATACGAAGCAAATTGCTCTTAAATTGGAATTTTTGCAAGCCTGGAACCCATTCCCAAACCACAAACAATGTCATCACCAAACCAACCACAATCTTAATCACGGTTATAAAATGGAGTTTACCTGCCCATTCATATTGATATATGGGTTTTATTTCATTGAGGTATTGAAGCATGTAAGCACCCAGCAATGCACCAACGATAGCTGGCAAGCCAAAGGTTAGCATCAACCTTGTATCAATGTGATTCCTGGTTAGCAGGTATTTAAAAATATTATTGACCAGATGTACAATTGCTGTGATTCCTATTGCTATTTCAGGCGGAAAATAGAGCAACATAAAGGCAAGTAAAAGTGTACCCAAGCCAAAGCCCGAAAAAAAAGTAAGCATTGAAGCTGCAAAGGCAACCAAAGCCAGTAACACATCACCGGCTGTCATGAGGCATAAGCAATTGCCTCAGTGCCTTGCGCTTCTATTACTCTCTCCTGGTCAAATACCAACAGTTTTATTGCATTTTTTGCATAGTTGGTGATGGATATCCCAGTCTGCGTAATTTTACATAGGATCACGGCTTCTCTGAATTTTACTTTAAAGGCAATGGCGGTAAAATGTTTTGGCAGGAATGGTTTAAAACTAAGACAATCTCCCACTATCCTCATTCCTCCAAATCCTTTCACCACCGACAACCAGGTGCCGGCCATACTGGTAATGTGCAGACCATCTTCGGTATCATTGTTGTAATCATCCAAATCCAGCCTTGATGTGCGCAAATACATTTCATAGGATTTGTCTTTATCTCCGATTTTGGCTGCAAGGATGGAATGCACACAAGGAGAAAGAGATGATTCATGAACTGTACGTTGTTCATAAAAATGGAAATTCCTTTCGTGAGTCTCTATATCAAAATCTTCTTCAAAAAAGTACAAACCCTGCAAGACATCGGCTTGCTTAATGAAGCAGGATCTAAGAATTCGATCCCACGACCATTTTTGGTTTAAAGGCCTGTCTGTAGCAGGAAGGTCTTTTACCAGTATTTGCTCTTTGTCCATGTAACCATCCTGCTGAAGGTATATGCCAAGGCTGTCATTGTTTGGAAGGTATATGTTGTTAAATATAGCCGCCCAATTTGTTATTTCTGCTTCATCAAAATGTAAGGCCGCCTTGTGCTTTTCCCATATTTGAGGGTGATTGTTTTTGATCCACGCTACCTTTTCAGCAGTGTACATCAGGCACCAGCGTGCTATATAATTGGTATACCAGTTGTTATTTACATTGTTCTCGTACTCATTAGGCCCTGTTACGCCCAACATAACGTATTGTTGTTTTTCTTCTGAAAAATTGACTCTTTGCGCCCAAAACCTGGAGATGCCTATTAGTACCCTTATGCCATAGTCTCTGCAATAATCTGCATCCCCGGTGTATCTTTCATAATCATATATTGCATATGCAATGGCACCGTTTCTATGTATTTCTTCGAAGGTAATTTCCCACTCATTGTGGCACTCTTCTCCATTCATGGTTACCATTGGATACAATGCAGCCCCTTTCAAAAACCCAAGCTTAGCAGCATTTTCAATGGCTTTGTCCAATTGATTGTAACGGTAAATCAACAAATTCTTACCTACATTTTTGTCTGAGGTTGCCATGTAAAATGGCAAACAATAGGCTTCAGTGTCCCAGTATGTACTGCCACCATATTTTTCACCGGTAAATCCCTTAGGGCCAATATTCAACCTTGGATCTTTACCGTTATAAGTTGCGTATAATTGGAAGATGTTGAAACGTATTCCCTGCTGCGCTTTTACATCGCCTTCTATCACTATATCACAATCTTCCCATAGGTGATGCCATTGACGAGAATGGTTGTCTTCCAATTTCTCCCAACCTTTAAAAACTGCTTCATTCAATAACCGAAATCCATTTTTAACGAGATGGTCAGCATCATGATTTAATGTAGTGGTGATAGCCACATATTTTTCAATCGTACAAGGTTTCCCCTGCGCAATCTGGGTGTGAAAAACCTGTGATGCGTACTTACTTTTTATGGTCATATCTGCAGCTTCTGTCACTACATTGCCATCCAACTCAAATCGGGTATGGCCTACAGCTGATACTTCAAATCCTGTTTTTTTGGTGATGGCTACAACTTTCATATCGCTGTGTGTAGCATCCTGACTTACTTCATCCCAAAACTGTTCGTCGTAGTTGGAATCCTTGTTTTTGATATCAGCATCTAAGTAAGAAACAAAGCGTAAGTTTATATCCTGGTTGAGGGGTGTAATGGCATACTGCAGCAAACCCAATTCTTCATGATCCATACTTACCATTCTTTTGGCAGATACTTTCAACTTTACTCCATTGTGCAAAGTGCATTCAAACGATCTGCGAAGTATGCCATTCATCATATCTAATTCGCGATAAAATGAATCAATGGCCACGACTTTGGCGAGATCAAGTTTCTCATCATTCACCCAAATATCCAGACCTATCCAATTTACAGAATTAAGTACTTTGGCAAAATACTCAGGATAGCCATTTTTCCACCACCCTACCCTTGTTTTATCCGGATAATAGACACCACCTACGTAACTACCTTGAAGGGTTTTGCCCGTATATCCTTCTTCAAAATTGGCGCGTTGCCCCATGTGTCCATTGCCTATAGACATCAAACTTTCTGATATCTCATTGTATTCGGGATGAAAACCATCTTCTATGATTCTCCATTCATCAGCGACAATGTAGTCTTTCATGTATAAATCAGTTTTTCGTTGTATTAAACCATGTGTCCAGTACTTGCCAGTTGACATCCGCCAGATTGTCTACTACATAATCGGCTTGTTGGAGAATTTGAGGATCTCCAATGCCAATGGAATGAAACCCACCTGTAATTGCTGCCTCAATGCCCTTGATCGAATCTTCAAATACAATACATTCATTCGGATCTAATCCCACGCCCTTTGCAGCTATTAAGAATACTGCAGGATCGGGTTTAGATTTATCTGTACTGTTGCCGTCTGAAATAAAGTCAAAGTAATGAAACAGTCCAATGCTTTTTAGAATGGCAATGGCGTTTTTACTGGCACTTCCCAAAGCAATTTTGATCTGATTGGCTTTTAGGTCCATAAGCAAACTTTCTGAACCAGGTAAAATCTCTGAGCTGTCTAGATTTTCTATCAAATCTACATACCACTTGTTTTTTAATGATGCCAGCTCAAATTTATCATCATCGTGGATGTGCAAATTTCCTTTGTCAAGGATATACTCCAAAGAAGCAATACGGGAAACTCCTTTTAAGTGTTCATTGTCTTCATGATCAAAATGAACTCCTAACTTTTCTTCGGCTAGTTTTTTCCATGCGAGGTAATGGTATTTGGCGGTATCAACGATTACCCCGTCTAAATCAAAAATACAAGCTTTAATCATATAATGACTTTAACTCTGCAATTATAAGCATACTTAGTGTAATATTGACAAGATGCCGTGGAAAATTGCTTTTATAATTCCCGTTTTCCCTGAAGATTTGACAACAATCTATTTAAGTAGTTGATTTTCAGGCAATAATTTGCAACTTCTGTGATCGCTTCTTCTTTGTTACCTTCCTCATATTTGGTCAAGGTTGCCTGAAGTGATGACCGTAGTTGTTGCTGAAGTAACCTGATTTTGTCCTCGGCCTGTACTAAAGCTTCTGGGCTTCCATGAAGTTTTATATCTTCCACTTCTTCGTTAAACTCCATCATTTCCAGGAGGAAAGATTGGGCAAGCGGCACATCATTCAGTGAAATGCCGTGGAGTTGCAACAAATAAGGGAAAAGTTTGTCTTCGTTGTTCAACGTGGCATATGCAGTATTGTTGTAGGCCGTCAAATCCTCTTTTTGCTCACTGTCAAATTCCGAAACATTAAGATCCGGGTGAGCAGTCCTGCTGATGGTAAGATATTTTTTTCTAACCAAAGACAAATCAGGACAAAAGCTCCACGGAATGCCAAAATGTTCGAAATAATCCATTATGTCTTTTATCTGAAAAACCTATTGATATCCAGACCAATAGCCAATACCATCAATGTAATCAGAATCAGAAAACCTGCCGTTGTGACAATTTCCATGAACTTATCACTGAATTTTTTACCAGTAATAGATTCAATTAACAAAAACAATACATAACCGCCGTCCAAAGCAGGTATAGGCAAGATATTAAAAAAGGCAAGGATGATACTCAACATTGCTGTAATCCTCCAGAATTTTTCCCATGTCCATGAGGGATCAAACAAGGTTGCCACAGAAAATATACTTCCCAAATTATCCTTCACGTTGATTTTCCCTCTAAACATTTGACCAAATGCACTGATTTGATCTCTTAGAAAGGTAGTTCCTTCTTTAACACCCTCAGGCAAGGCAGCAAAAAAGGCAAATTTTTCTCTGGAAACTTTCAAAAATTGATCTGGAGTTGCCATGAAAACCCCTAAAGTTGAAGTAGAATCAAGCTTAGCATTCATCGCAATTGTATCCATATTCCTTAGTACTTTCAAACTGATTTGCTGGTTTTTATGCCTTCTAATTTCCTGCGCAAATTCATGGGCAAATGTCACATTTGGATTGTTGTTGATGGCAATGACTACATCTCCCTTTTTAAGTCCTGCGGTTGCACCTACAGATTTTTGAGAAACTGAATCTATCCTTTGTGGATACCTTATATTGTAAATTTCCCGGTTTTTGTACTCTTTACTGGATAGTTTTTCAGCTAGATCTTCTGATATCGGCAAATCCATTTTTTGTCCTCCCCTCTCAATGGTGATTATTTTTGCGTTTTGAAGAACAATTTGTTTGGTTGCAAAACCCGGAGAGAATTTTTCCATTGCAACATTGCCTACTGAGATGATTTTATCACCGTCTCTTAGCCCAAGGTTGGTACCCAAGGAATCAACAGCAATGCCATAACTGACGTCTGCATTTTTATAGTAAGACCTTCCCCAGGTAAATAAGATCATGGCAAAAATGAAAAAGCCAAGTATAAAATTGACCACAACACCCCCGATCATGATGATCAGTCGCTGCCAGGCTGGCTTAGACCTAAACTCCCATGGTTGAGCAGGCTGTTTAAGTTGTTCCATATCCATACTTTCATCAACCATGCCGGCTATTTTCACATAACCGCCAAAAGGAATCCAACCTATCCCATATTCAGTTTCTCCTTTTTTTATTTTGAAAAGGCTAAACCAGGGGTCAAAAAACAAATAAAATTTTTCCACCCTGGTTTTAAACCATTTAGCTGGAAAAAAGTGTCCGCACTCATGGAGCACAACCAAAATCGACAAACTTAAAATCAGTTGGCCTGCAATGCTAAGTATTTGTGTAAAACTCATGTAATTATTTCTTAATATCTTTGTTGAACCATTTTAATCAACGGTTCAAAATCAATAATGGTGTGCAAAAGTAAATAAATTATTAATTCCGAAAGTTTTCGTTTTGTTCGTTTTTTATACTCATAACATTGAAAATGACCGAGGTATATTGGATGCTGAAGAAATGCACCACTGTATCCACGTTTTGCGCCATAAAGTGGGAGACAGCATCCATGTTACAGACGGTTTGGGACATCTTTATACTTGTCGGATAAATTCAGTTTCAAAATCTAATGTTTCCTTTACAGTTGAAAATTCAGAATCAAAGCCTATTCCCGGAGAATGCTGCTGTGTTGCCATGGCTCTTACCAAATCAATGGACAGAATGGAATGGTTTGTTGAGAAAGCCGTTGAGCTGGGGGTCTCTGATGTAGTATTTTACCAAAGCCAGCGTTCTGAGCGTTCAAAGATTAACGCTGAAAAATTGAAAAAGACGGCCATTGCGGCTATGAAACAAGCTCGACATTGTTATCTTCCCAACATACGTATTTATACCTCACTCAGTGAATTGTTGGCAGAGAATGAGGACTTTGCGCATAAGTTTGTTGCATTTTGTCACTTACCCTGCCGTCCGCTGGCAGATTTTTTGCCTGATGCAGGAAGTAAATTAATTGTAATAGGTCCGGAAGGAGATTTTAGCCCTCAGGAAGTGGCGTTTGCCCTTGGTTCGGGGCTTCAGGAAGTGGCACTGGGTACCACAATACTCCGTGCTGAAACGGCTGCTGTGGTTGCAGCTGCCTTATTGAAATTGATTTGATTGGTTCAAATCTTAATAATTTGTTAATTTTTTTGAATTATTTGACCTCCCTTTTTGACCAATGGTCTAAAGAATTTTCACTTTAAAGCTACTTCTGGAAAATTAATGCTAAAATTAAGTGACATACCTGGAATTTAATTTTCGCTAAAACATTGTTATTCAACATTATACATAATTTATCAATAAATTACATATTACAATTATTTCTATATTACATAGCCCGAAAAATGAATTTGACGGCGCCCGAAAAATGCCTGAATATTGTATCATGAAAATTATATAAAAGTCCTGGTTAAAGAATTCGGGGAAAATTTTCAAATATGTTCATGGGATTATAAGCATTGCTGTTGGGTGGAAAAACCAAATCCCAACTTACCAACAGCAGTGTTTTTTTCAAATGATATTGAGTTTTGCGTTAACATAAATCTCCGTCCTTGAGCAAGACGGAAACATGACAAGATTTTTTGGATATGTTCATGGGATTATAATTCGAAAATGGCCTCTGGGGGGAGGCCATTTTTTTTTGCCCTTAACGCAGCAAAGCAATTAGCTTATAATGTTAAAATCTAAGTTGGTTAATTGCTTGGTTTCACTAATAAGGCATAAACAGGAAAGTGATCACTGTAGCCTCCCTGATAAGTTTCTCCGCTAAAAGTTCTGAAAGGATACCCTTTGTATTGTCCAAAATTCTGAATCAGAAACTGTTTATTAAAAACAAAGGCTTTGTGGTACCTATACCCCTTTTCATTTTTGTCCATAAGGGGATAATTAAATATTAATTGATCAAACAAGCTCCATGAATCTCTAAATGCGTTGGAACCCAAACCTCTGTTGTAATAATCCCACATAGGATTGAACACGTCTCCTTCATGCACATCACTGGCTTTGTATTTGGCCCTTAGATGTAATTTTATGCTTTCTGAGGTAGGGTCATCGTTGAGATCCCCCATGATTACTACTTTGTGGTGTGGGTTTACTTTATAGAGAGAATCAACAATTTGCCTGCAAATCTGAGCACCTTTATTTCTTTTATAGGCCGAGGCTTCTTCCCCTCCTCTCCTTGATGGCCAATGGTTTACGAGAAAAGTGAATGTATCTCCATCCAATAAGCCTGTACAAAACAGAATATCACGCGTATATTCTCTTTCTCCATTCTCATAAACCAACAAGGGTACTGCTCTAGCATTCAAAGGCTTAAAATGAGATGGGTTATACATAAGTCCTACATCCACACCCCTGCGATCGGGAGAATCAAAGTGCACGATCTGGTAATCTCGATCCGCGAGGGCTGATTGCTTTGACAGGTCCTCCAAAACTTTTTTATTTTCTATTTCAGCTACCCCAAACACCGAAAGTCCTGCCGGTGTGTGTTCTTTTGCTATTTGGCTAATTGCATATGCCATATTCGCTTGTTTTTCAGCATATTTTTCATCGGTCCATGAATTTTTTCCAGTAGGTAGAAAATCCTCATCATTAATAAGGGTGTCATTAACTGTGTCAAACAAGTTTTCCAGGTTGTAAAAACCTATGGCAATCATCTTGTAGGATGTCTGTCCCCAACTTTGCAACATCAAGCCAAAGTAAATCAAAAATATGAAGCGGAATCTCAAAGTATATTTTTTTGCGAAAATAAGAAAAGCAATGGTTTTGAGCATTATATGACAATTGTTTAGTAATTTTTTAATGTACATCTCATTCAATTATAGATAGATAATTGTACTTTTACAGGCTAATTTAAATCAACCTAATGATAAGACGGATATCAGCCATTTTGGTTATCATCTTTACTTTTTGCTTACTCCATGATGCTGGTGCTCAGGTAGTCAAAGGTCGTGTATTGGGACTGGACGGCAGTCCGCTACCAGGTATAGTAGTAGGTATTTCGGGTACAAACTATCAGGTATCCACCAATGCAAGTGGTGTTTTTCGGTTTTTTGGATTGCCAAGAGGCAAGCATGAATTGATTTCTCTGGAAGCCAACATTAAATTTCCACCTACAGCATTTGATCTTGGATCAGATGAGATAAATCTGGGTGATGTTGCTGCTTCTGATAATTCTGCAATTGCTGCTGCTTCAGATATTGCGGTGGTGACAATTGATGACCTGCAATCAATTGATAACGATGACAACAATACCGTTTCAAGTGTACTCACTTCTGGCAGAGACCCTTTTGATGAAGCAGCCACTTTTAATTTGAGCAATGGAAGATTCAGACCCAGAGGTTATAACAATGAAGACACAGAGATGTTTTTCAATGGCATGCCTGCCAATGACCTCGATGATGGTCGTGTTTTCTGGAACAGTTGGGGTGGACTCAACGATGTGACAAGGGCTCAGACCAATGTATTGAGCTTGCGCAACAACGATTTTTCTTTTGGTGGTCTAAGAGGGGCTACATTTATAGATATGAGAGCTTCGGTTCAACGTGTTCAGACCCGGTTGGTTTACACCAACAGCAACAGAAGTTTTAATCACAGAATGATGCTTACCCGTTCGTCGGGCATGCAAAAGAATGGGTGGGCCTACAGTTTTTCGGTTTCTAAGCGTTGGGCACAATCAGGGTATATACCTGGCACTCATTTCGACTCGTATGGTTATTACCTCGCTATCGACAGAAAAATCAATGAAAAACATTCACTTAGCCTAATGGGCATTGGTGCCCCGTTAAGAAGAGGTAAAACTTCCGCAGTTGTCAGTGAAATGTTCCAATTGGCGGGGGATAATTTTTACAATCCAAACTGGGGTTATCAAAATGGTGAAGTCAGAAACAGCAGGGAAGACAGAATTCACCAACCCATCATTTCATTGAGACATGACTGGACCATTTCAAAAAATACAAGGTTAATGACTGTATTGGGCTATCAGTTTGGTAAATATGGCAATACAAGATTGGATTGGTACCT
Source organism: uncultured Bacteroidota bacterium (assembly GCA_937870795.1). Classification (GTDB taxonomy): domain Bacteria; phylum Bacteroidota; class Bacteroidia; order Chitinophagales; family Saprospiraceae; genus JADKBO01. Next base: position 23,773 of record CALMWS010000062.1, read on the forward strand.
GGCTGCAGATCCAAGACCTGATTACTATAGAAAACTACCATCTTATCAAGAGACAGAAGAAGGAAAAGCCGCTGTAACTGCCTACCTTACTTCAGACGAAGCACATCGACAACTGGACTGGGATGGCATGTACCTTGCCAACAAATTGAGGTATGAAACCATACAAAATGTGGATGGAATCGAAGGAAATACTGTTTCCGGCAGGTCATCTGCTTATATTGTGGAAGAACAGCGATTTGATGTCAATAAAATGGCTGTCAACAGCATTCTAAATTCACAACTTACAGATCAGCTATCCTTGACTTCAGGCGTACAATTGCTTAGAGAAAAGAACCATAATTTTAAAGTAGTAGACGACCTGATGGGGGGCGATTATTACCTGGATTTTGATGACTTTGCTCTCAGAGATTTTCCTGGTAATCTCACAGCTTTGCAAAACGACCTCAATCGACCCAACCGGTTGGTTAAAGAAGGCGATGTTTTCGGCTTTGATTATGATTTGAATACTTCCAGCTATGGTGCATGGTCGCAACTAGCATATACAGCTCCAAAGCATGACATCTTTATTTCGGCAAAATCTGATTATGTATCCTTTTACAGAGAGGGTTATATGAAAAATGGCCGTTTCCCTGACAGTTCTTTTGGCAAATCAAGTGTAAACAACTTTTTGACTTATGGCTTAAAATTAGGTGAAACCTTCAAAATCAATGGCCGTAACTATTTGTATGGTGTAATATCGTATCGTACCAGAGCTCCTTTCTCAAGATTTGCTTATTTGTCGCCAAGAATCAGAGATGAAGTAGTAAGTAATCTAACCACAGAAAAAATTGCTGCGGGAGAGGCAGGTTATATTTTCCGTTTTTCTGGTATTTCAGGCAGATTGACTGCCTATACCTCTCAGTTTGATGATCAAATTGAAAATATCTCCTATTACCATGATGAACTTAGGACCTTTGTAAATTATATAACATCCAACATTAGTAAAAGACATAGTGGAATTGAATTGGGATTAAATGTAAAACTGTCCACTACCTTCTCACTGGAGGCTGCATTGGCCAAGGGAGCATATGTATATACAAACAGACCAGTGGCTACCATTACTCAAGACAATAGCAGTAAGGTTGTTGATGAAAACAAAGTAATTTACCTAAAAAATTACAGAGTACCTGGTATGCCACAAACCGCCGGTACATTTGGCTTTAACTATAACTCGCCCAACTTTTGGTTTGTAAGTGCCAACCTAAATTATTATGCAGATAATTATGTAGACATTAATTTCGACAGAAGAACGGGACCAGCAGTTGACCTGATTGATAAAAATGAAAGTCCGGAACAGTTTTACAGCATTATTGGACAAGAAAAACTTCCTTCTCAATATACGGTTGATTTATTGATGGGTTACTCCTATCGTTTTGGAGGTAAATATACCGTGGGAGGTACATTGAGTGTAGGCAATGCTCTGGACAATAAAGATTTTATTACCAGTGGATTTGAACAAAACCGTTACGACTTTATTACCAAAGATGTAAACAAATTTCCAGCCAAATATTGGTATGGTTATGGACGCAATTACTCTCTCAACCTTTATTTAAGATTTTAAAGAAACAAATACAATACATGAAATTCAGAATTATTTTATTGTTGATCCTTGGATCTCTGCTTAGTTTCCAATCCTGTGTAAATGGTGATTTTGATGAACCACCATCAGAGGCGGTAGATCCTGATATCAAAGCAGAACAGATCATTAGTCTAAAAGATGTACTAGCAAAAGCAGTACAAGGCAGTTTTGTGAAAATAGACCTCGACAAATACGTACAGGGTGTAGTAGTAGCAGATGATGAAAGTGGAAATTTCTACAAAACCATCATCGTAGAAGACGAAAATTCATCAAGAGGTATTGCCGTTTTGATTGATGAAGTGGAATTATACAATTTTCTACCTGTCGGACGCAGGGTTTTTATCCATCTCAAAGACCTTTGGATAGGTGACTACAATGGCTTACCTCAATTGGGGTATGGACCCTATATTGACAACAACAGGCAACGTATGTCGTCAATTCCTTCAACCATATTTAAGGATATTGTTATAGCCGGTGCTGCGGGCATACCTGTTGTGCCAAGGGAAGTAACCATTAGCCAGCTCAAAGATTCATTGCTCAATACACTTATTAAAATCAAAGACATTGAGTTTGTCAATCAGGGTGAAACTTATGCAGATGCTGTAACGCAAAGCACATTGAACCGTACATTAAGTACATGCAGCAGCAGTGAAATTTTACTTAGGACGAGTGGATATTCTGATTTTGCTGGTGTAACGGTTCCTTCTGGTAAAGGTACCATTGCTGCTATCTACAGCATCTTTGGAAATGATCAGCAGCTAATGATCAGAGACCTGAATGACGTAGACATGAATGGTCCAAGATGCGGAGCTACAGCAGGTGATGAACCTCGTATGTCAATTCAGGATATTAAAAATGTTTATAAAGGAAGCACTACTACGGCTCCAAAAGCCTACATCCAGGGAGTTGTAATTTCGGATTCCAAGTACAAAAACATTACATCCAAAAATGTAGTCATTCAGGAAGGCGATCATGGCATTGTTGTCAGGTTTTCTGCTGACCATGCGTTTCAATTGGGACAGGAAATCAAAGTAGTAACTACCGATCAGGAGATTTCCGAGTTTAATGGCTTGCTCCAGCTCAACAACATTCCACCTGCGTATGCTACCATTGTAGGAGCAGGAACACTTCCAACACCAAAAGTATTGACTTTAAAACAGATTGCAGATAATCATCCACTATACGAATCTACATTAGTATCAGTTAAGGACGTTGAAGCACCCGGAGCAAGTGTATATAATGGCAATGTCAATATCCAGGATGGTACCACCAGTATGATTCTGAGAACCGCCAGCACAGCCACCTTTGCCAATAGCACAGTTCCTTCTGGTAAATTTAATGTAGTGGCTATTGTGTCTGAATTTACAACAAGTGGCAATTTCACCCCACAACTCAACCTCAGAAATACAACCGATGTTACCGGAGGTACTACTGGAGGAGGAGGTGGTGGTACTGGTACTAAGATGAGTATTCAGGAATTAAAGTCAAAATATTCAGGAACCAAAACAACAGCGCCTGATGGATATATTCAGGGAGTTGTGATTTCTGATCTAGGGGGTAAAAATATAACAGCAAAAAACCTCGTCATTCAGGATGGAAATTTTGGTATCGTAGTAAGGTTGACCACAGACAATACCATTCCCCTTGGTAAGGAAATTAAAATTACGACCAATGGCATGGAATTGTCTGAATTCAATAAATTGCTTCAGCTCAATAATGTTCCTGCATCAAACGTGACCATTGTAGGTGATGGTACTTTGCCAACACCAAAAACACTAACTCTTGCTCAATTGATTGCCGATTTTGAAAATCTGGAATCCACGCTGGTAACTATCAATAATGCCGGAATTTCAGGCGCAGCTACCTATGCGGGTACACTTAAGGTCAATGATGGTACAGGGCAGATGGATCTGTTTACGAGGAGTGATGCTGCTTTTGCCGGCACAGCCATTCCTGCAACACCCAAAACCATAACTGCCATTGTTTCAGAATTTACCAGCGGAGCAACTCCTGGGTATCAACTCAATTTGAGAAATGCCAATGATGTAAAATAAAATAAATAATTTCTGCACAACACCGAAATACATACTACTGTTAAGTCTACTGGCCTCATGGCCTTGGCATGTCTTGTTGTATTTAAAAATGCCATTGTGTTGTGAGTGATAAATTGAGTATAGGAACCAAAAGCAGCAACGCTTTCAAATTTAAGCAATTTGAAATTGTTCAGGAACAATGCACCATGAAGGTAAACACCGATGGTGTATTGTTGGGTGCGTGGACCAACACCAGTAATTGTCAGGCTATTTTGGACATAGGTACAGGCACCGGGGTGATAGCTTTGATGATGGCCCAAAAAGCGGTGGATGCACAAATAACGGGCATAGAAATTGATCCTCCATCCAGTGCAGAAGCGCAATTCAATGTAAATCAATCAAAATTTAAAGGCAGAGTAAAGATCGTAAATCAGAGTATTCAGGATTTTTCCAGGGAATCTGTCCATGTATATGATCTGATTATCAGCAACCCTCCCTTTTTTACCGGCGGTACTTTCTCAGCAAATGAAAACAAAGCCAATGTAAGACACACGATAAAGTTGCCCCATGGCGATTTGCTGCAAGCTGTCAACCATCTGCTTTCACCTGATGGGCAATTTTCGTTGATTCTGCCCTACATTGAAGGATTGCGTTTTATAGAGCTTGCTGAGAGAAGCAATTTGCATGTAGCCCGAATGACAGAAGTTAGGCATCACAAGGGCAAAAGTGTTGAAAGGCTATTAATATTATTACAGAAAAGGAAGGCAATTCCTGTTCAGGATGAACTTTTTATTATGGAAGATGACTTGCTAAACTATAGCCCTGCATTTATTTCACTCACTAAGGATTTTTACCAAATTTTTTGAATATGGAATTTACCAGCTTGGGAAATTCAGGTATCCAGATAAGCAAACTTGCATTAGGTACCATGACTTTCGGTGAACAGACTTCAATGCAAGAAGGCCACCAGCAAATTGAATATGCACACGACAAGGGCATTAATTTTATGGATACGGCAGAAATGTATTCAGTGCCTGGCAGAAAAGAAACACAGGGTTCAACGGAAAAAATCATTGGCAACTGGTTCTCAAAAAATCCATCAAAGCGCAAAGATTGGGTAATAGCCACAAAAGCAACCGGACCTTCTCCCCTTTTCACCTATATAAGTGAAGACCTTAGGTTCACACCTAGTAGATTAACAACCGCACTGGAGGGAAGTCTAAGCAGGCTACAAACTGATTATATAGATGTTTATCAATTGCATTGGCCGGAAAGGAAAACAAACTGTTTTGGTATCCTGGGTTACGACCTGCACGATGCTGAATGGTCAGACAATTTTGAAACTGTAATAGAGACGTTAAATGACTTTATAAAACAAGGCAAAATCAGGCATTGGGGACTTTCTAATGAAACACCGTGGGCATTAATGCGGTGCCGAGAAATTGGCAACGCCAGGCATTGGAATGGTCCAATATCCATTCAAAATCCATACAATTTATTAAATAGGACGTTTGAAATAGGGCTTGCAGAAATGGCGATTCGGGAAAACATAGCCTTACTGGCCTATTCGCCTCTAGCCTTTGGTTTATTGACTGGAAAATACCATAAAGGATTGGACAAAGCATCAGATCGAATCAATCAGTTTAGCAGACTGTCGCGATACAATGGTGAAAGATCAAAAATCGCCACTGCTGCTTATCTCCAATTGGCAGAAGAAAACCAACTGAGTCTAACCCAATTGGCCCTTGCATTTGTCAAGTCAAGACCCTTCGTCACCTCTACCATCCTGGGAGCCAGCACCCTGGATCAGTTAAAAGTTAATATTGAGGCAGCTGAATATGCTATTTCGCCTGATATAATTGAAAAGATAAATGCGATTCATCATCTTAACCCTAATCCTGCTCCTTAAAACTTCAAAGATACTATTCGTTGTTCCAGAGTGAAACCCTGAGTTTATAACGAGCCTCTGATATAGGCCAGAGGGAAACATCACTTTTTTGCTCCATAGTTTTCTGCCATTCAGCATTCTGATTTACAAAAAAATCAATTCCACTGATTTCTTCAAGGCTATCAATAGAAATAATATAATTTTGAAGTGGCAGATCAGATTTTTTGTGGGGTATGAGAAAGGCGATGCCTTTTTGCCCGGGCAATTGCTCATCAATGATTACCTTGTAAAAGGCATCTGGCACTGCGATGTTTCCTTTTTTCAATCGTCTTGGGTCTTGATTGATGATTGGGCCTGAAACAATTTTAATTTTATCATTTTGGTAGACCCAATCCCTCACCTGTTCTTCCAACTCACGCCATATTCCGTTGTTAAATGGCCTGATTTGAGGTGACATGTTTGACATAAAAAATGTTTCTTCCATTGCGGTCTTATCAAATGCCATATCACCTGCTGGTACCAAATGGCCTCTGGTAAAACCACTGCCTGAGTAATCGCTGTGTTTGGCAGATCCTGTTGAAACTGCTTTGTCTACTTCAAACCAATCTGTTCTTTTTACATTTGGTTTTTGCAACGAGGCCTTACTTATTTCATATGAGACCCATTCTGCCTGCTCGTACTCTTCTCTGTA
>CALMWS010000063.1 GCA_937870795.1 uncultured Bacteroidota bacterium
TTAAAGAGACGGGATTTAATACCTGAGAATATAAGCCATATGAGCTGAAGCAGCATAAAATAAATAAGCAATGTCTCATACTTTTCATATTAATATTTCACCTCAATTATTCCGTTTAATTTGTCATTGTTTCCAAGGGTAACGCCTGAAGTGCTTTTATTTTTTAGGCACATACCCACTTTATAAGTTCCGGCTGGTAATTTTTTACTCCCAATGGCTGATAGCAATATTCTGGGGGCAATTGTATTTGCAGGTATGCTTGTTTCTATTTCGTCTGTATTGAAAGAAGTAATAACACCTCCTGGAATCACTTGATAACAAACAGAAGTACTAACTGTCAAATAAGAACTTGTGGTGTGTCCAAATGCTCCTGCAATATTGGCTGAAATTGTTTCAGTACCTGTAACTGTTAAATTAGCATAAGTAGTTGTAGTGCCAGTATTGCCTACCCATTCCCAAGGGGCATTTGGTCCTCCGGCAGCTATCGGCAAAATGCTTCCACTAAGATTGATCGTACTATCTTTTTTCACCGGTGTCCATGCAGATCCATTCCAAACAAGACGACTATTGGGCGTGGGGGTCGTCACGGGATCTATATACCTGCCTGCAAGGTTGACCACCTCTACTGCCGTTTTGGAAGCAAAGGCAAATGGTACAGTGTTGAACGGTTGCGTGCCCATATCCGTAAAAACATTGGTGTTGTTCAGATCAATTTCTACTTTCAGCATGATGGCATTGGGCGTATTGGGCAGCCAACTAATCTCTGTGATGTCACCGGTAGTAGTCAATGCACCTGCACTGCCAATTTGTATATTAAACAAGCCCAATAAATTGGTGGTAACCTGTCTTGTCTCGGAGTATAAAGACACATTGTTGCGCAACAAAGTCATCCTTACTTTGATGGTTTGATTGACAAGTGCGGCTCCTGCATTGTTTCTCGCAACAGCCTGATAGTTGAGTGACTCCGGCACCTGAGCATAGAGCGAGCATGTAAGGAATAAGAATAATAAAGTTTGAATAATTGTTTTCATGATGATAAATTTTATTATTTATTTTTCTGCGGCAAAGTTGGACGGCTTTACAGAGTTAAAAAAATAATATGCGGCCGAAGGTGGAAAAACAACTGCGAAAAGTGGAAAATTCATGGTAAAAGGAAAATCAGGAAAATGAACCCGTTTTTCTGTTAAATCACCAGGTTTTCAAAGGCTTACCTTTCGATTAGAAAAAACTACCATTCGGTGATTGCTTTCTACTTTTTACTACCTTAGCAAAGCATCTCTGCCTCTATACAGTTAATTTTGTAATAAATTTTGTGCAAAGCAATAAGGAAAAGGCAGGATTATTGTTTAACAGCATGCAGATTCAACACAAAGATCATTTTGAAATTCCTAAAACCACATCAAACCTATAAATACAAATTGTTTGGCTGCCTTATTTGGTTGTTGATTCTGTATGCTATTTCTCCATTAAAAAGCCAAACAGAAGACTTTATTTTTAAAAATTATACGGAAAGAGATGGGCTTTGCGATAACATCGTTTTTTCATTGCTAAAAGACAAAAACAACATCCTATGGGTTGGCACTCAAAATGGCCTGGCCAGGTTTGACGGAAATAATTTTTACAACTTTAAACAAAAAAAACAAGGCAATTCCATCCCCAACAACACCATCAATAGTTTGTGTGAAGACCCCCAGGGCAATATTTGGGGAGGCACTGAAGATGGCCTGTTTTGCTTTGATGCAAGCACACAACTTTTCAAAACCTATAATACCCCCGGTTCGTGTTTCAACAACCTGATCACTAATGTAATCTGCGATCAGAAAGGTGAAGTTTATGCCACAACCTATCTTGAATTGCTCCACTTCGATGCCCAAAATAATAAGTTGGTGGTGATTGCCAAATTGGCAAAAGACTTCAGCAATCCAGATGTTTTCAATACCGGTAAAAACTGTTTGTTGAAAGATGAAAACAGCAATACACTTTGGGTGGCATCGCGCGGTGGTATGTTTTGTTATGATTTAAATAACAAACAATTGTATAGCCCGCATGACCAAGCCAAAAACCCACTCTTTGCGAACAGATTGTGTCGGGCTCTTTCTCCCTTCAAAAATGGCCAACTGTTATTTGCCGACAACAAGACGAAAGAAATCATCATTTTTGAACCTTCGACAAAAAAAATCATTAATTCCATTTCTCTGGCAAGCTTCCAACCCGACGCCTACGTAGGTACTATCCTTCTTGACAAGCAAGATAAACTTTGGATCAGCTGTTTTAATCAAAACCTGATAACACTCGATCTTAAACACAATTATCATTTTGATCGGGTGGTACATAAAAAAGATCGGAACTATACCGTTTCTTCTGAATACTTTTGGGATGCCCTTACCGATGACAACGGCAGTGTTTGGCTGGGCACATTAAATGGCCTTTCTGTTTGCAGTCCAAGCATCTCTGTATTCAAAGCAATGCAACTTCCTGAATTAATACCCGGGCTTTCAAGCCACATTCATTTGATCAATGAAGATCCAAAAACACACAAGCTCTGGCTGGTTACCAATGATAAGGCTGTAATCCATTATGACGCAAAAACACATCAACACCTAAGCTACAAAATAAGCAATTTTGTTCCCAACTCATTTAACGAAATACCCGATGTTATTGAGTTTATCTTTTTTTTGAATGATCAACCCATTCTCACTTCCTATGCGGGAGCCTGGGTGTTGTCAGCCAATAGGAAAAGATGGGAGCCTCTCCGGCTATTGCCACCTCCCTATGATAAATTCCGTATTAAAAACATTGTGCGTTTAGACTCCCTGATTTACGTTTCTGATGGCTCCGATATCCTTCAATACAACACCATTACGCGACAGTGTCAAGTGATATATAACAGAAAAACACAAGGCCCGGAAGACGATACTTCCATGGAAATCGTAGATATGTACGTTGATAGCCATAAAAATCTTTACTGGGTTTGTTACAGAAATTATTTAGGTAGCTATCAAAATTATAAAGTAAATTTTATCCAATTGAACAAAAGAGCCATTAGTAAAAACGTTGGTTACTTCTGTGCCTCTGCCATGGACAAACAAGACATAATTTGGGTTGGTTTCAAGGGTGTAGGTTTTTATAGTTATGATACAAATTCCGGAGAAGTAAAATGGTGGACAGAATTTGATGGCTGGATTAATAACCATGTCCACAAAATCATTAATGACCGTGAAGGAAATATCTGGACGATGTATTACAATAAGGTGTCTTGTTTCAATCCCATAAAAGAAAGTTTCATCAATTTTTCTATTCCCTATTCAGAGAGCAGATTGGGCTATGCCAATGCCATGATCCAAAGTCATGATGGCTCCATTCTTGGTGTTGTGGGTAATGATGTTTTTCAGTTAAAGGCCCAAGATCTGGGTCAGCTTCCGATATTAAATTCACCCGGCTTTACTTCTGTAACCATTGCAGACAAGGTTCATTTTTTTACGGCAGACACTACCCTGTATCTGGAGTCGGATGAAAATTCAATAGTCTTTAAATACGGTTTACTTATCGACCCAGCTGCATATCCCCATTACTTTGAATATCGACTAACTGGCTTTGATAAGTCGTGGAAAAAAACAGAGTTGGTTTATCAGACGGGCTACAGCCACCTGCCACCAGGTAAATACACTTTTGAAGTTGTGGCAAAGGGCAGAAACTATGATTGGGCGAGTAAACCAAATAAAATTTCGTTTGTAATAAAAACGCCTTTTTATAAAACCACTTTATTCTATATAGTTGTGGTTTCAGCTATTATTGTTTTGTTAATCTTGATTTACAAATACCGCATAGCACAATTTAACAAAGTAATGGGTCTCGAATCCAAAGCGCAATTGCTCGAAAAAGAAAAAGCGCAGGTAATGTACGATGGTTTGAAGCAACAACTCAATCCACATTTTTTATTCAATTCGTTGACATCATTATCGGCCTTAATTGAAACCGATCAGGAAATGGCCAGCCGGTTTTTGAGCCAGATGTCGGACATGTATCGTTATATCCTCAAAAATGCCAATGAAGAGACGGTAGCACTAAAAGATGAATTGACTTTTGTTGAAACTTACATTGGCCTTCAAAAAACGCGATTCGGCAAAGGTCTAATGGTCAATATCAATGTTCCCGAACCTTTTGGAACAAAAAAAATAGCTCCTGTTACCCTTCAAAATATGTTGGAAAATGCGATAAAACACAACGTGATTGACAGAGACTCACCACTTATCATTGACATCTATATTGAAGAACCCTACCTCGTGGTAAAAAACAATTTACAGGCCAAAACCAATGTAGAAAATTCAAATAAAAGAGGGTTGTTGCAATTTTTATCCCTGTACCGGTACTTAAGCCCTATTGCAGTTGAAATTGACCAGACAGAAAACCACTTTATCATTAAAATCCCACTCATTTAATTCAACACATGAAAGCAGTTATTGTAGAAGATGAAGAAATGATCGCCAACCAATTATTGGGTAAGATTAAAAAAGTAGCACCTGATATAGAAATCCTCACCATCTTGTCAAGTCTGAAAAAGGCTAAAATTTGGTTTGAAGAAAATCCTGAACCCGATCTCATGTTTATGGACATACAATTGAGCGATGGTGTAAGTCTCGACCTTTTCAATGATCACGCCATTAAATGTCCGGTAATTTTTACTACCGCATACGACGAATACGCGCTGCGCGCATTTAAGGCCAACGGTGTTGACTATATATTAAAACCAGTCAAAGATGAAGAACTCAAAACCGCTATCAACAAGTGTAGGCAGATCAACCTCCATGCTCCTGTGCTAGACATTCAAAAATTGATCAACTCACTGTCTGGCAATGACCGATCATCAAAGTACAAAGAAAAATTTGTGGCCAATTTCCGCAACCAGTGGATTCCCGTCAACACCCGTGAGATCGCTTGTTTTGCCAAAGAGGTCATGATTCACATTTACATGATCAATGGTGATAAGTTTACGATGGATCTCACATCTCTGGATGAGCTCGAAGAACAACTCGACCCCCAAATTTTCTTTCGCGCCAACCGACAATACATCATCAACATCGATGCCATTGCCTCTGTCAAACCCATTGAAAATTCAAAACTCATCATCCGTCTCAAAGAGCCAAACCACAAGCTGGAAGTAGATACCAGTCGTCAAAAAAGTCCTGAGTTTAAAAAATGGTTGGAGCAGTAAATTGCACGCAATAAATACAATTCAATATTTTCAGAGGCCTTTCACATTAGGATATGATTTAAACATGAAGGGAATGAAGGGAATTCAGTCAGTTCCCTCATTTATTCAAATGGATGATCCTAAAAATGGGGTTTTTATGTGTACCAAAAAACTTACTGACCCCTTTCACAAAAAATACTGTTTTATTTTCCCTGCAAATTAGTCAGCCCACACATAGACCTTTTACATCACAAAGAGATT
>CALMWS010000064.1 GCA_937870795.1 uncultured Bacteroidota bacterium
GTGACAATGTATCTGGAAAACTCTCTCATGTACAAGCTCTTAAAAAGGGCGAAGATAACGATCTTTTTTGGCTTATCCACAAAATAACAAGGGGCAGCACATGGCCACCCCTTTTCTATATTTTGTGTAAGATATTACCAGAAGAGTGTTACATCTCCTTTGCCTTCAAATTTACAGAAAGCTCCCACTTGATATCGTACATACCACACATAAACATCAGGCGGATAATTATTGGAACTATTATTTCCGGTAGAACCTGCATTGTCTTGCTTGCCTGTCCATGGCTTTGTAATGTCGGTAGTTGAATACAACTCCTTGCCCCACCTGTCGAAGATGTGCATTTCAAAGTTGTTAACTTCAGAGCTGTCAATGCCACATTGATTAAATGCCCTGAAATTTTGATTCAATGGATTTGCATCCACATCCAGAAAAACAATCTTGGGGAATTTCAAACAAGAGATACCCAATTTTCCGGTTTCATATTCAGCGGTACCTGTCTGGTTACACGCATCGGTAACTGTGACACTGTACTTGCCTTCTCCATCGACCAACACCTCAGAGGTAACAGAGTTTCCGGCGCTCCATTTATATGCAGTGATCTCATTGTTTTCACCAAAGGCAAATGCATTGGCAGAAAGTCCTATTTTCCCTGTTCTGCAAAATGAGTTCTCTTCTGAAGGTTCTATTTCGACCCCTGGTGCCGGATTCCAAATAGTAGCATCTACTACTACAGCAGCAGAGGCCGTATTGTTGCAGTTATCTGTTACGGTCAATATGTAGGTTCCCAACACTGTTGGCCTTATGACACTCGAAGTTTCGCTGTTATTCCATTTATAACTGTAAGTGCCTCCACCTCCAATGCCGATTCCACTCAAGGTGAAAGGTGCGTCCTTACAAACAGTAGGGCCTTTGACTATTTGTGCCGTTGGATCGGGTAGCCAAATAGAGGCATCCACATTGATGGTTGCTGATGAGGTAAGACCACACTTGTCAGTTACTGTCACCATATAGCTACCTAAAGTATTCGAAGTGATAGATTCGGTAGTAGCACCGGTACTCCATTTATAGGTGTATAATTTTCCTCCACCAGCACCGGCAGCCGCCAAAATAAACGTAGTGTTTTTGCATACCTGAGGACCACGGGCTACACCCACACTCGGTGGTCCCAACCAAATGGAGGTATCTACATTGATGCTAACCGAGGATGTCAAACCACATTTGTCCGTTACTGTCACCATATAGCTACCTAAAGTATTTGAGGTGATAGATTCGGTAGTAGCACCGGTACTCCACTTGTAAGTGAAAGCACCTCCCCCTCCTGCAGCAGATGCACTGAGGATAAAGTTTGTATTGATACATACCTTCGGACCCAGGGCTATGCCCACACTGGGTGGTCCCAGCCAAATTTCACTGCCTACCTGTATGGAGGCCCTGGCTGTCTGCCCGCAAGCATCTGTTACCGTCACTTCATAAGTGCCTGTTTTATTTGGCGTAATCCTCGCCGTTGTGGATCCTTCATTCCATTTATAAGTGTAAGGCGATTTGCCTCCCTGAACTGCAACCGCTAGTTCAAATGGTGTATTGATACATACCTGTGGCCCCACCGCCAAAAAAGGAGACGGTTGGTCGTAATAATCCAGAGTGCTGGTGTCGCACAACATGTAACAATATTTATCATCTATCGTTACCGTCACTCCATACTCTCCGGTGCTAAATACCCTCAATGTATCCTTGGTACTGCCGTCACTCCACAACCACGCTACCGCACCTTTGGGCTTGGCTTCCAACAACTCATTGATCTGCTCGTTGGGGCAGTATTTTTTATCCAGCATGATCAAAACCGGTACATCAAAGCCATTGAAGCCTTTGTTTTTTGTTTTTACTTCACTGGTTGTATCAGCAGTGGTTATACGTTGTATGGCTATCGTATCAATGGTAATGGCATGGTTGATAAACAAGATAGAGGTATCAGGGCTTTCACAGCTGCTAATGCCCTTATCATCCGTCTTGATGA
>CALMWS010000065.1 GCA_937870795.1 uncultured Bacteroidota bacterium
GACGAGTGGGGAACCGCCGTCAACGTGCAAGCCATGGTCTTTGGCAATATGGGCGAAGACAGTGCCACAGGGGTAGCCTTTACCCGAAATCCGGGCAATGGTGAAAATAAATTTTACGGTGAATTTTTGGTCAATGCCCAGGGCGAAGACGTAGTAGCCGGTATCCGTACTCCGGCTCCAATCAATGCCTATTCTACCAATGACCAAAGCAAACACCTCCCTTCTATGCAGGAAGTGATGCCTTCTCTTTACAAAGAACTGGATACCTACCAAAAGCGACTGGAAAAGCACTACAAAGACATGCAGGACCTCGAGTTTACCGTAGAAAAAGGCAAACTTTTTATGCTCCAGTGCAGGGTGGGTAAACGCAACGGTGTAGCTGCTGTAAGAATGGCTACCGAAATGTATGCCTCCAAACTCATCGATGCGCCAACTGCTATCAAAAGGGTATCACCCAATCAATTGGTGGAACTACTGTTGCCAATGATTGATCCTGAAGCCGAACTGGCATCCAGGCCCATGGCCAAAGGGCTTCCAGCCGGTCCGGGTGGTGCCATCGGACGAGTAGTATTTTCATCAGACGATGCCGTAGCATGGGCAATGAAAGGCGAGAAAGTAATCCTGGTTAGGGAAGACACTTCACCTGAAGATGTCGATGGCATGCACAAATCACAAGCCATCCTCACCACCAAAGGAGGCATGACCTCACACGCTGCCCTGGTAGCCCGCGGCTGGGGTAAATGCTGCATCGTGGGTTGCGGCGACATCGAAATCCACCACGAAAGCAAATCATTCAAAACCAAGGATGGCAACTTCATCCATGAAGGCGACTGGATCACCCTCAATGGTACCAAAGGCCTCGTTTATGAAGGTCAGTTGCCCCTGATCGCCACCGACCTCAACAGCAATAAGTCGTACAAAGATTTGATGAAGCTGGTGGATAAAACCAAGGTACTGGGAGTGCGCACCAATGCCGATACACCTAAGGATGCAGCACAAGCACTGGCTTTTGGTGCAGAAGGTATAGGTCTCTTCAGAACAGAACACATGTTTTATGGCGAAGGCAGCGACCGACCACTGTTCCTGCTGCGCAAGATGATTATGAGTAAAACCGAGTCTGAAAGAAGATCGGCCTTGAAAGAACTGTTCACATTTGTCAAAAAAGACATCAAGGATACCCTCAGTGTGATGAGTGGTCATCCCGTAACCTTCAGGTTGCTCGACCCGCCACTGCACGAGTTTGTGCCCCACGATTCAGAAAAACTGCACCAGTTGAGCAAAGAATTGGGCATCAGTATGAGCATCCTCAAAAGAAGGGTCTTGGCCTTACACGAAAACAACCCGATGCTGGGTCACCGCGGTGTGAGATTGGGCATCAGCTACCCTGAAATCACTGAAATGCAGGTAAGGGCCATCCTCGAAGCTACCGCAGAGCTGATCAAAGCAGGCAAAAAAGCCATGCCTGAAATCATGATTCCGGTTACATGTAGTGCCAATGAATTGGAACACCAAAAAGCCATCGTAGAGAGAATCTATGGGGAAGTGTGCACCAAGATGAAGGTGAGAAAAATACCTTACCTGTACGGCACCATGATCGAAATCCCAAGGGCGGCCCTTAAAGCCAACCACATGGCCAATGTAGCCGATTTCTTTAGCTTTGGTACCAACGACCTCACCCAGATGAGTTTTGGTTTCAGTAGAGACGATATCGGCGGCTTCCTGCCCAACTACCTGGATCAAAAGATCCTCAAAGACGACCCATTCCAGACCATCGATCAGGACGGCGTTGGCGAGTTGATCAAGTTGGGTACAGAAAGAGGCCGGGCCACAAAACCCAAATTAAAAGTGGGCATCTGTGGTGAGCACGGAGGTGATCCTGCTAGCATCCATTTCTGCCAAAAAATCGGCATGGATTACGTGAGCTGTTCCCCTTTCAGGGTGCCAATCGCAAGATTAGCCGCTGCGCAAGCCGCCCTGGAACAGGGCTTGGCTTGACCGCACGGGCGGAAAACCTTCCGCCCCCGTGGGCACAGGCGGAAAATTTTCCGCCCTTACAAAAATAAAGGACGCTGTGCTTTGCACAGCATCCTTTATTTTTACCCCCAAAAAACCATCCATGCCCCACTTCTTCTCTCTATTGTTTTGCTGTTTTATGGCTTCCTTTTACACCCACGCCCAAGCACCCAAGTCGCCCGACTGGCTCCTAGGAGAATGGAAGTTAACCCTCAAAAACAACAAAACCTTTATCGAAAGCTGGGTTAAATCAAACGATTCTTTGTACACAGGAGAAAGTAAATTGGTAGCAGCAGACAGCAGTGTTACCCCACAGGAAACAATCCGCCTGCAGTTGAAAGCCGATGGCTGGCACTACCAACCTACAGCCTTTGGACAAAACGACAATCAGGAAGTGGACTTTAAAGTGATTTTTATTTCCGGTTCAGAATTCATAGCAGAAAACCCCAGCCACGACTTCCCACAGCGCATCCAGTACCGTCGAATCGGTGACAGGCTCTATGCCAGCGTCGAGGGCAAAAATGGCGAAAAATACGGCAAGATCAATTTTGATTATGTGTTGGCAGGGGAGAAATAGTTCCTCAATAAGTCACACCTTTCAGGTTCTGCGGATTTTTTGTAGCCTCTAACCAGTTGATTTACAAAAAAATAGTCTAAAACATCACATTTTCGGAATAGAATCCGTAAAAAACGTAATATTTACGGAATGTATTCCTCAAAAAAGGTAATTAATTTGGAATATATTCCTTAAAAAAGTAAATATATTGGGAGTTAAATCCAAAAATGTTGTATTTTTGAAATAAAAAATGTTTAAGCGAGCGCTAAAACAGTTGATAATTAAACAGTTGCCCAAGAAAAAGGTGATTTTGTTGTTGGGGGCCCGACAAACAGGTAAGACTACTTTGCTAAAGGACATTGCCTCGGATCTGGGTGATGTACTATGGATCAATGGCGATGAATATGATTTGCGTGAAAGAGTAGCCCGACCCACTTCAACCAAACTCAAGGCATTGATTGGCAATCATAAGTCCGTAATTATTGATGAAGCACAAAGAATCCCGGATATTGGTCTGGCCTTAAAACTCATACACGACAACTTTCCGGATATCCAACTCATAGCTACTGGTTCTTCTGCCTTTGAATTGATCAATGAAACCAATGAACCATTGACAGGCAGAAAGGTAGAATACCATATGTTTCCACTTTCTTTTGGAGAGATGGCAGATCACCATGGAGAATTAAATGAAAGCAGGCTGATAAACACAAGACTGGTCAGCGGTTATTATCCGGATGTCGTAAAACAGGAAAACGATACCCACGAATACCTCCGTTTCCTTGCCGATAGTTATCTGTTTAAAGATTTACTCATGTTGGACAACATCAAAAAACCAGAAAAACTTGTCAGATTGTTGCAAGCCCTGGCGTATCAAATAGGTAGCGAAGTGTCATACAACGAACTGGCATCAATGGTGGGCATCGACAGCAAGACCATAGAATCTTACATCGGTCTATTGGAAAAAGCCTTCATCATTTTTAAGCTGCCTTCGTTTAGTCGCAATTTGAGGAACGAACTGAAACAATCTAAAAAGATTTACTTTTACGACAACGGCATTCGCAACGCCCTGATCAATGACTTCAGACTTCTCGAAGGTAGACAGGATGTGGGGCCTTTGTTTGAGAATTTTTTAATCTCCGAGAGGATGAAGTTCAACCACTACCGCAGGCATTTTGTCAACACCTATTTTTGGCGCACCCGCGAACAACAGGAAATCGACTACCTGGAAGTGGGCTCAGGTGCCATCCACGCATACGAATTCAAATGGAATCCGGCCACTAAACCAAAATTTTCCAAAACGTTCACACGGGCGTATCCGGAGGCAGAATTGGCACTGGTTAACAGTGAAAATTACAGTACTTACTTAAATTAGAAAGTAAAATCTGCGATGACAGGGTAAAAATCACCTCGTAAAGCATCACAAAAGCCTGATTTTATCTGTTTTTGGATCAAATCACTACTATGAAAATGAGATTCCGCTTTTGCCTGCTTTTCATTTCCCTTCTTTTTGTCACATCTGAAGCCTTCGGGCTATGGCAAAATATAGGTGGACCACAACGCGGACTGGCCTGGAGTATTTTTAAGAAGGATGGCAGGTTGTTTGCTGCCACACGTAACTCTGTGAGTTATTCTGATGATGACGGCAAATCATGGCGCCTGTTAAAATGGTGCAGTCCTTCAACCTTCATCTCCACTTTCACCTGCACTTAGACTGTCGGTAAAAGTTGACCAGCTGAACAATGGTACATACATCCTGCTCGTAAAACTAGCCAACAGAGAAGTGGCACTACCATTTGTGAAACTTGGAGAATAGGTTATTTGTCTTTGATGTGAGAAAACATTTTGGTGTCAAACATCTGCAAGCTATCTTTAACCGATGTCTGACCTCCGCAAAATCATCCACATCGACATGGATGCCTTTTATGCCTCCGTGGAGCAACGCGATTTTCCGGAATTGCGCGGCAAAGCCATTGCCGTGGGTGGGGGAGAGAAGAGAGGGGTGACCACCACAGCCAGTTACGAGGCCCGCAAATTTGGGGTAAGGAGTGCCATGCCCGGCTGGCAGGCCATCAAACTTTGCCCGGAACTCATCTTTGTCAAACCCCGCTTTGAGGTGTACCGCGAAGTATCCCGACAAATCAGATCCATCTTTTTTGAATACACCGATCTCGTAGAACCCATGGCTCTTGACGAGGCTTATCTTGATGTTACCGTCAATAAAAAAAACATGGCCATCGCCACCGACATTGCAAAAGAGATCCGACAAAAAATTTATGATGTTACCCAACTGACCGCTTCAGCCGGGGTGAGTTATAATAAATTTTTGGCCAAAATGGCTTCCGGTGTGCAAAAGCCCAATGGCCTCACAGTGATCAAACCCCACCAGGCCGCTGCCTTTATCGAAAACTTAGCCATCGAAAAATTCTATGGTGTGGGTAAGGTCACGGCTTCCAAGATGCAGGGCTTTGGCATCCACAAAGGCAGCGATTTGCTCAAATGGTCGAAGACAGATTTGGTGAGCCTCTTTGGCAAAGCGGGGCATTATTATTACGACATTGCCAGAGGGATTGATCACAGAACCGTGGAGCCCGACCGACCCCGGAAATCTTATGCCGTGGAAAGAACACTCGACGAAAACCTTACCCAATTAAATGATATTCACGATTATATAGATGGCATTGTTGATAAATTGTATCCGGGACTAAAAAAAAGTCAGTACTTCGGCAAGACCCTTACCCTTAAATTTCGTGACCGACATTTTGTGACCCGTACCCGCTCTGTTTCTCGTACTTATGTTTTGGAGTCCGAACATGAGATCAGAGCGTTATCTCACCAATTGGTAAACGAAAATGCAGACTTGATGAAAGATATTCGGTTGCTGGGCCTAACCATCTCCAATGCCCTGGAAACAAAAGAGGGGCCATCCGGTCAAATGCGGCTGCCCCTCTAAACACTTACACCAAAGCACAAGTGTAGGTATTAGAAATTTATGGGGTCATTTCTTTTTCCATTCGCACAGCGGCCGGAAACAGTATGTTGTTTTCCAGGTGTATGTGTTTGTGGAGGTCTTTTTCAAATTCTTCCAGCATAGAAAAGCAGACCCGGTAGGTAGTGCAAGCATCAGCCGGAGGGGTATAGTCATTTGACAATTCTCTGATGGTGCGGTATCGATTGCCTTCTGTGTCGTGCTCGTGTTCCATCATGTGAATTGGGTTGTCAACGCTTCCAAATGAACTGTGCGCTGCTGCCAACTCACCCGCACACATGTGTCGGATGTAAGGAAATAGGATGATTTCTTCTTTGTACAAATGTTGGGTCAGGTCTTCTGCACTCTCTGTAAACAAGGCCTTGATTTGGTGCAATTCAGGGTGATTGGCACCATGTACTTTACATACTTTGTCAAGGTAAGGTGTGATTTCTTTGATCTTGTTTCTCACGTACCGGTGATGGATTTTTTCGATGTAATCGATGAGCAGGTCTAGTGGCCATGCATTAAAATCCGACTCCTTGCCTTCCGTTTTTTGAAGGCTCTCTTTCAATTCTGATACCAGCTGTTGGGTGATGTCTTCTGCGTTGTGGCAGGCTTC
>CALMWS010000066.1 GCA_937870795.1 uncultured Bacteroidota bacterium
CTCTCACAATATGGTGTAACTTTTGGTGCCGGTCTTCCGTTTGTATTTCAAAGAAAAATTGCACATGCAGACATAGGTTTGGACATAGGTAAAAAAGGAAGTGGCTCTATTATAGAAGAAAACTACATCAAAATTAATTTTGGCTTTACTTTCAATGATGACGAGTGGTTCATCAAGAGAAAATACAATTAACAATTAATAAACTTAGTAAAAATGTATCGCTTTAAAAGTTCTTTGTTTTTGTTGGGTGCCGTGCTATGGTTGGCTGATGCCAATGCACAGTGCGAGTCATGGAACAATTCCCCCATGAAGGACGAACTGGAAAACTATCACGTCATTTACAAACAGGCCCTCAAAGTAGAAGACTGGCCTACCGCAGCAGATAACTGGGAAAAAGTATTTTCCAAAGCACCTTTGGCGGATGGCAAAAGAGAATCTCAGTTTTGGGATGGTGCAGAAATCATGAAATGGAAATATGCCCAGGCCAAAGACGATGCGGAAAAAAAGATGTACAAAGATAGATTGTTGGGCATCTACAACCAATACATCAACTGTGCCAAATCGGGAGGCATTACCGTAAGTTCGGAAGAGGAAAAAAACAACAAAATTGCCTATGCTTATGGTCGTATGGCATTTGATATGTACTACACCCTCAATGTTCCTTATTCACAAAACCTGGAGGCGATTAAAAATGCACTCACCTTTGGTGGTGTCAACAATGAATACATCATCTTTGACCCTGCTGCCAGCATTGCAGTGTACCAGTTTAAAAACAATGGCATGCCCAAAAATGATGTTGTCGATCTGTACACCAAACTCAACGATTGTGCCGACTACAACATCAACAACAATGAAGCTTTGTCTGATTACTATACACAGGCTAAAGAAAACATGAATGGCACCTTTGCCAAAATCGAAGATGAAATTTTTGACTACACCTTCTTTAAGGACAAATTCCAGCCAGAGTACGAGAGTGATCCGGACAACCCGGAAGTGATGAAAAAAATCATTCAAAAACTGAAGGAAAAACAGTGTCCTGAAGACGATCCCTTCCTGGCTCAGGTTGAAGCAAGGTGGGAAAAATATGCGGTTGCCAAAAATGCTGAAATTCAAAAAGAGATGGAAGCCAACAACCCTGCATACGCGGCCAAAAAGTTATACGAAGATGGAAAATTTGTTGAAGCCATAGCCAAATACGATGAAGCCATCGATGCCGAGACCAATGCAGATAAAAAAGCACAAATGCTGTTTTCCAAAGCGTCCATTCAGTTTAGAAAGTTAAGCCAGTACAGCACTGCCAGGTCTACAGC
>CALMWS010000067.1 GCA_937870795.1 uncultured Bacteroidota bacterium
AATCTAAACACAAACGGGCTTACGGATCCCAATACATCATTGCCATTTTCATCCGGATAGAGATATTGTAAACCAATGGTCTGTGGCCCCTTGGTCCAATTCATATGTCGGATCTGATCCATTAATCGCGATCGGTTGATGTGTTCATCAAAAAAACGTTTCTGAGCCATTGTCATCAATTCATAATTTGTAACCAAAAATGACCCCACTGTACTTCTAATTGTCACGAGAGAATGGGCAAAGATCATGGCCTCTCTTCTCAGTTCTTTGTAATGATCGGTGCCTGTGATGGTAGGTTCATACCTGAATACTGTGTTAAAATTGCGCCCTGACAAAGCAGGGAGGCTAAGACCACCTAGCCCGGTAAGTAAAGGTACATTGATGGCAATGCCCCCTGAGTTGACCGCTGTGGTAAAGGCCCCATTTATTTGATTCTGGGTAAGAGGTTGCATGCGATATGAGTTGCTGGCAAAGCCAACGGATCGATCGTAAATGCGCATACCACTGATGGGCATGATATTGGGACACAATAATGTTGAACCAGGATTAGCAGCCATTGTCCGACGGATGATATCGGCCCTTTCCAAGAGCATTCTGGTATAGTTTTGGGTAATGCGAGGTGCAACTATTTCACGCAAATAGGCGTTAACCGGAACTGCTGTAGGTCCTGCTGTTCCATCCAAAACATCGGGTACCGGTTCGAGGAAAAACCGGATCCTGGGGGTGAATTGTTTGTCTGACTGTGCGACTACTTTGAAACTGTCAGCATCGGTCCATTCAAAACTTTCATCCATTAGTTTTTCTACCCTACCCAGCTCATAACCAAATGTAATAATTCTGTTGTCCCATGCTGGTTGTTCTGCCCGAATCTTATCTACCAAACGGTTGTATTTTGACGTTTTAAAGAAATACGCATACAACTCGGTTTCGTATTGACTGACCTTACCGGCCGGAAGGGTAATTCTTTTAAATTGATTGGATTGAATAGTGTTATTGCCAATTGTGGCCGCAAAATTTACGATCTGTAGGGAAGTATTGATCAACGAAGTATTGATAACAGAAGCATTGATGGCTCCCAAAGCGCTACTGCCTCCAGGTACAAACAAAGTGCCATTGGGTCTGTCCTTTCGTATGATTTGAACACAGTACAACTTATCATTTTGCAACTGATCAACGGTAAAAATCACCCCTCGTTCACCCCGCATGATTCGAATGGGAGAGCTAAATGAATTGCCATCTCCATCCGTAAAACGGGCATAAAAAGAGGTGGTCACATTGCTTACATCCCCTTCGCGCAGGAAAGAATTGTTGGCCCTTTTACATCTAACATATCCCTCATTGGACCGTGTTTCGGCTTTTAGAAAGTTTTGCTGGTTGATATAGGGATAAGTAAATGATAAGTTTTCATTTACTATCTTATTGGGTTCCGCCCCTGTTGTGAATTCATGGATTCTTTCTTCTCTATAAACACGACCTCCGGATGTCAGGTCCCTGCCGTTTTCCCTGATTCTGGCCTCAACTCTAATGGTATGGGCCGTTTCAGCCTGTAACACATTGATGGGTGCAAAGTCGTATACCCGATTATTTTCAATCCAATTTCCACTGCCGGAAATAACGGCTGAGCTTCCCCTTTTCTTCAATTCAAATGCATACATATAGGGCTGCAACCTCCTAATTACAGGAGGATCGGTTGAAGAAACATACTCTTCGATTTCAAAGACCCGGTTCATTTGCATTGAAAATGCTGCAGATGCATTGGTATATACAGATACATCCGTAGCTCCATTGGCTGGTGACACATCCTGTATGAGTCCAATGCCTGCAAAGGGATTACCAGTGACCGGAGAACAGACTGTGCCTGCTTCAAATGTAAAATTGCATCTGCCTTCTGCCAAGCCATCGCAAACATTGTAATAGAAACTACCTCTACCTGAAACCCACTCCGGATTGGGAAGGCCTCCTTTTAATATCATAGCGGCACTGGCTTCAAAAATGGTTGCTTTGATTTCAGTGACAAACAAATTTATTTTTATCCCAAAGGCTCCTTCGATGCCAGCATAAAACTGACCGGTAGCATACCAGCCATCAATACCTGGCACTCTGTCTGAACCCGCACACCTGCGGTCTGCTTCTGGCGTAGCATGGGTAACATTGATGTCGCAACCCATCACAGCTCCCAGATTGAAAAAGAATGGGAAAAATTCAATATCACCTGTATTCATTGCCATGGAGATGCCAAAAGCAAAGCCTGTACCAAGGGGCACGGAATCTCTGGGCGCCCCTTCCATTAAAGTATTCACATCACCATCGAGGCTGGTGAAATCAGATCCCGAAGCAATGCCTCTTTCAAATATTCTTACGAATTCTGCATCCGGTTCCGGCATGGTCACCGGAATGTCGTGACCTATCATCATATAATTGGTGACCCGCATCAATGTAATATCACCCAGACCCAATCTTACCCCACACCGATTGGTAGGATTGCCCATATGGAAGTACCACTTATCCGGCCCTGCATAAAAATTGGCCCAGACCATGGCATTTTCTGCCGTCCATCCCGGTGGTGGATTGGGTATGCTGCCCAAACCTGTTAATACGGGAAAATCATAAGGAACTTTAACCTTTACAAAAAACTGGCCATTAAATGTGGCAGGACCACCCGGAGGCAGATTGAGTGTCATGCCTACATATCCGGCAACGGGACTATTGCCTGCTCTGCCAATGGTGGATACAGAGATACCATCTGTCATAACCCGGAACGATCCTTTCAAATCCAGTAACGTTAACCCATGTCTGAAACTAAATTCTGCCAACAATTGCACATCGAGGTTATAGGCTTTTCCGTTGTCATTTGAACCCAGGATGACCTTAAATTTGAGGCCGAGATCTGTATCAAAATAGGGTTCATACCGAACACCCGAAGCCTGTCTTGGGCCCGAAGTTGCCATCACAGATGAGCCGTTGGGCAAGTCTGTGGTCATGCGCATATGATGATAAAATCCTCCTCCAAGTCCATAGAGTGAAACCCCTGAAAACAAGGTGATGCCCGGAGAAAGTACTGCTGTTCCGTCCACATAAAAATAGGAATACCATTCTGAGGTGTTGTATACCAGTGCTCCCGGCTGCCTGCGACAACCAAAGTCTGCATTGATATCGATGCCAACCTCAATGCCCAATTTCATTTCCAGGGTAATACCACCTCTTACACCTTCATCAATGGCGGTTTTGTAAAATTCAAGGTAGCCGGCCAATTTAATATCCGAGGCTTCTATATCGAGGTCTATACGATCCAGATTTACACCGGTAAGATCAAAACGCTGGGGAGAAGACATGAGGTCCATGTTGACCAGCAGTGAAATTTTGGCAGCGGCTGAAAATCCGCCATCTCCTCCCGTTAGTGTGAGCCGCGGCTGTAGGGTAATGCGGTCATTGGAAAAACTAAAATGATCCAGGCCTATAGGAAAGCCAGACATGGTCGATTCACCCTCTTCAGTAAGTACCATCCATTCGGGGTACCTTTCATCTTCATAGTGCTGACCACCCCCGCCGGAGGAAGGCCCACGCGACATGCCCTCCATGCCTGTTAGCGAAAAAGCAAAATCAGTAGTATCGAAGCCCGTCTCTGAATTGAGTCTAAGGTTCTCAATTACAATCTGAGGCAATCGTACCGATGATGGCATGGTTTGGCCAGCAGGCAAATTGCTGTTGCCTATACCCAGGCTAGCACAAAGGTTGGCTTCAATAAAATTTTCGCTTCCTAAAGAAGCCCTGATGTAGCTGTCATTTCTAATGACTGCCTGCGCCATAGAAATTGGAATTCTGATATTGTCCACGGGCCTAACCGACATCACAAAATTAAATGAGTCTCTTCTGTGTTGCAATTCTGCCTGGTAAAGCATGTATTGGCTTTGTTCGGCAATGGGCAAACCAATTTTACCATTGAAACCCGCTCTTCGGAAATTGTTTTGCAGAATGTCAAAATAGATGGTATCCAGGGATACAGCCCAACCGTTAAAATTGCCATCACCGTCCCAACGCAAAACATTTTCTGCTCTTGCACTAAAAGTAATACCTGTGTTGTCTATAAACATGTTTCTCAAAGCAAAAGTAAGTCGATTGCGATCCGGACCTTGTAGTCTTTCGGGCGTTCTCACCGAAAGTTCTTCCATAAAAAAACCCTTCCATGTATTTCGCATGCCTTCTTCTGAAATAGATGCATGCTCGTAATGAGGTGGTAAAGCTGCTTGAAAACCCGTTGGATTCTCCAGATCAGAAAGATCAATCCACACGTTGTGTCCAGGTTGAAAGCCCCAGCCCTCTGCTCCGGGCAGTTGGAATGCATCCATGTCAATTCTCACCATTACGTGTCCGCCATTTACAAACCTGCCCCCAAAACGCGCTTCCACATTGCCCGTTGGTAAGATTTGTCCAGCAGCATTCTCAGGTAGCATCCAATCCCGTGTAAACCGCACAGCTCCTACAAGGTTGAGTGCTCTGAAACCGTTACAATCCCACTCAACCGATGTTATGTTGCGTGGGTCTGACGCTCCTTCTGCGCCTTTGATTCTAAATTCATTGTCATTGCCCATAGGAAATACCTGGTCCTGTGGCAGGTACAACCGCACATCATTACCAAAACCGTTGCGCGTGATGCATACCTGGGCTCCCAAAGAAACAAAGCCATTGACTACTTCAAGATTTGGCAATCTGATATTTACTACCAAGTCCATGGATGCCGAATCTTTGAGAATGTTGACATTGGTAATCCCAATTATTATTTTAGTACCAGAAATCTCTTTATCAATGCCAATGGGTAAAGAAACCGTAGAACCTGATGTTAAAAGGCTCATCAGCTTGCCTCCTGCTTCCAACCCCGCTTCCATCGCATCGGCTGAGGTTTCATCCATGCCAAACAATCTGCCAAAACCTGAAACATGCTCACTCATGGGTATAGCAGTTTCGACCATGGGTCGAATCGTGCCGGCAATCATCTGCCGCGATGCATTGATTTGAATGGAAGTGAAATTTACCCTTATCTTGATGTTGTTGAGAAATGGCAGAGTTACGGTACCTGCACCACTTCCCGCACCTGTGATGTTATCAACGGTCACATCAAAACCCGCAGCAGTAAAGGAACTGCCTTCGGTCAGTGTACCGGCAGCCGTAGTGCTCGTAATTGGCGGAAAAGTACAGGGTGATGCGCACGCACCTTCCTCATCCTCCTCTTCCATCACCGCCACAGGCCGATCATTTTCCAGCGTAAATTCTCTTATACTGCTGCTGTGGTAAAAATCACCGGCTCCTACATACAATCGATTTTCATTGCCTTCTACCTGCAAAACTGCTAGATTCTGGTCGGGATCCTTTAACCAAACAACTCTGTAGTAATACGTACCCTCTTCTGATATGGCACGAGTTCTTTCGTTGATGATGTAAATACCTGTCATTAGATCTTCCACAGAAGTAAATTGGGTGGCCTCCACGGATTCTGTAATCGATGTTACTATGTCATCTCTGTTGAATTCCCTGGTTCGCGCAACCTGCAATATCCATCTCTCTTTTACAGGACCGTAGTAGGTCTGGTCCTCAATGCTATGGCCATGCATTCGGAGCAGATAAAATACATCCGGAAATGGATTGAGGGGTAAAGCCCCATTGTCCCATCTAAAAAGTACATTGCCCGGCGCCATAGTGTCCTGGTGCTCAGGTACCACAAGACCCGGCTGTGGCATGCCACTTACAAAAGTATTGTGTATTTGATACTGAAACGTACTTCCGCTTCTCATGCGCATGCTTGCTTCGACATCGGCGGTATAACTTTTACTCCTCACCAGGGCAGGGGTTGTGCTGGTTTCATTGACCATAAACATGCTGGCCCTTTCTTCATTGGCGTCGGAAATGCCCCTATCCAGCAGATACTGCAGCGGACCTCCGCTTCCCCAAGCCAGGTCATCATCTCGATTATAAATAAAAGATGATGATGTATTATCCCGAAGTCTTACTTCGTAATGCAAACGGCGGTAATCTGTGCAATAAGGGTTCATTTTAATGATAAATGGCATGACCGAAAATGGTATGGTATCACCATGAGAAGGAAAATAAAAATCGCAAGCAGGTGCCGCACAATCAGTTGTTTCTGCTTCCTCTTCGATACAGAGATAGGCAAGATCATCTTCTTCATCGTCGGTGGCCTGTTGGTAATAAAAATGAACGATGTTGCTATTGCCACGATCCAAAAACATCAGCCTGCCTTCGGGGTCAAAGGCGGTTACAAAACAGACATATTCATGCCCTTCTACCAATTGTACATCTGTAAATGGGTTGAGCGTAATGGCCATGCTGTGTGTTTCCTGCTGATAGGTACCCGCAAGATTAAGGTCATACACTTCATCAATGTAAAAACCCAGGTCATTGAGCGTAGCGTCAATGAGGTTGAATCGGTATTGTATTCTGGATCTGTCAAGTGGAGCGATGCCACTAATGTCATGTTGCCATACTACATTTAATACCGTAGAAACCACCTCGTCTTGTGAAGGCAAAACAATTTGTGGTCTTTCTATATACGAAATTTCAAACTGCGCACAACCCGAAGAAGGATCGGACAACAATTGTTCATTGGGGTCATAAGCAAAAAAACAAATGGTATAATTTCCTTCGGGTAAAACATGGTGCAGGGTAATGGCTTCCAACTGTTCAGGGCTCAAATTATTGGTATTTTCAAAACCACCCGTAGTGCTACCTAAAGCTGAGATCTGATTGCCCGTGTATAAAAGTGTCTGCCCCGGTCCTATAACAATGGGCGCACCCAAATAACCAACATTGGCTTCAATGCCTGCGGGTCCCGTAATCATAGCGGAAAACCTGAATTGATGAGTGGTTGCAGAGGTGTTGGTGATGTTGATGAATACATTCGACAAATCATCCAGATAATAATCCAGATCGGTAGGATAAGGTGGGTTGATGGTGGTGTTGATGGTCAACTGCGCCTTAAGTGAGGTAAGGCAAAATGCCATCATTACCCACACCAGCAATAAAACAAATCTCTTATTTTTTGCCATCCTTTGACTTTTGAAAAAATGAATAAATCAGGTTGACCGATCCGCGCCACTCTCTGTATTTTACCGCCTGGATGCTGGCCCTGTCCAGCCACGAAGCCATAAATTGAAGGTTGGATGCTTT
>CALMWS010000068.1 GCA_937870795.1 uncultured Bacteroidota bacterium
TTATGAAAACAGCACCATCCGGGTTGATGAAAAAATAAAAGCAGAAGACAGTACCACGCGTGCCATGATTCGCCCCTATAAGGTGACGCTCGATGAGCAGATGAATGAAATCATTGGTTATAACAGTGAGGAGCTGATCAAAGCCAAGCCGGGCTCTAATCTTACCAACTGGATGGCAGATGCAATGGCAGAAAGTTATGAACGTCTGGCGCGGGAAAAGCTCGATTTTGTGGTAGCCAATTATGGTGGCATCCGCATCAATTCGGTCGCGGGGGGCGATCTTACCCTTGGAAAGTTGTATGAAATCATGCCCTTTGAAAATGCCCTGGTGGTCATGGACCTCAATGGTGATCAGGTGAAATTATTGTTGGATCGAATTGCAGCTTATGGCGGATGGCCGGTATCGGAAGGATTGAATTTTGAAATTGCAGACAGCACTGCCATCAACATCATGATCCAAAACAAGCCCTGGAGTGCCACGGCGTTATACCGCATTGGGCTGCCCGATTACATAGCCAATGGTGGTGATGATTGTGATTTTTTAAAGCCCCTGCCCAGGGTTAATACAGGCATGCTGGTGCGCGATTTGTTGATCAATGATGTAAAAAGAAACAAAACCCTTGTCCCCAAAAGGGAGCAACGCATAAAAGTAAAGACCACATGACAGCAAGAAGACAATTCATCAAACAATTGGGTCTGGGCGGTGTAATGTTTGGGCTTAATGCTGTGCCCTGGCAGTCGTGGTACGATGATGCCGAAATGACCCGGATAACCATTTTGCATACCAATGATGTGCATAGCAGGATAGAGCCTTTTCCGATGGATGGTTCGCGCAATGCAGGACTTGGGGGAGCGGCCAAAAGAGCAGCGCTGATTAAAAAAATAAGGAGCGAAGAAAAAAATGTTTTGCTCTTTGATTCGGGTGATATTTTTCAGGGCACACCCTATTTCAATCTGTACGGGGGTGAACTCGAAATGAAGCTAATGCGTGAAATGTGCTACGATGCAGCCACCATGGGCAATCACGATTTTGACGGTGGTATTGAAGGTTTTGCCAAACACCTGCCTGCGGGAGGATTTGATCTGTTGTGTGCCAACTATCGATTTGAAAATACACCATTGCAGGGCAAGGGTAAAGATTATAAAGTCTTTAAGAAAGAAGGCATTAAAATTGGTGTCATGGGCCTGGGCATTGAACTCGATGGCCTGGTACCCAAGGCACTTTACGGAGAGACCCTTTACCAGGATCCAATAAAAGAGGCAGAGCGTGTGGCGCGTGTGCTGAGGTACGATGAAGGTTGCCATTACATCATCTGTCTTTCTCATCTTGGCTACAAATATGAAAACAACAAAGTATCAGATCTGGTCCTGGCGGCAACTACCAAAGAGATTGATCTCATTTTGGGTGGACATACCCACACATTTCTAAAAGAACCTACACAGGTGAAGAATAAGGCAGGCAGATTGACCCTTGTCAACCAGGCGGGATGGGCCGGAATTCAGCTTGGCAGGCTCGATTTGTTTTTCGAACGAAACAAAAAGGGCACTTGCGTGAACTGTAAAAACCTTACTATAGGTTAGAATCACGGTAGGAGACTTTTCATAAAGCATTGAAAAATTTTCAGTAAGACTTGTGGTTTTTTAATATGTGAAACTATGTCAATTTTTCCGCAGTAATGTGCTGAAAATTAGAACGATTTTTTTGTAGCTTAGCTTTGCAAATGCCAGATAAAAACCCTTTTTTTGTGGCCCTTTTGAAATACATCGGAAGGTTGAACCTGGAAAGCTATGAGAAAGACAAGTATTCGAGAAACTGACTAATTCATTAATTACCCCTTGGGGCATTTCTTTTCTCCCGCTCTGCGAGCAAAGTAAATGCGTCCCGGAACATATAGACTGATGTATGGTAAATGACCACAACATAATTTGGAACAATTGTCTGGAAATCGTTCGCAAGAATGTCAATCCGCAAAGTTACCGCACCTGGTTTGAGCCTATCAGACCCGTTAAAGTGCAGTCAGGGGTGTTGACCATCCAGGTTCCCAATAAATTTTTCTATGAGTGGCTGGAGGAAAACTTCGTGGATGTGTTGAGCCTTGCACTTCGCAAAGAAATGGGTGAAGGTTCACGACTGGAGTACCAGATCCTGATGGACAATCACAAGGCAACCGGCAAAGCACTTACAGCGCCTGTACCTGAATCTGAAGAAGTCACCGGCGAAGAAATCACCAACCCGTTTGTTATACCCGGCATCAAAAAAACCAAGATTGACCCACAGCTCAATGAGCGATACACCTTTGACAATTTTGTAGAAGGTGAGTGTAATAAACTTGCACGTGCTGCCGGTCTTGAGATTGCAGGCAGACCGGGTACTACCTCTTTCAATCCACTGGTCATTTTTGGAGACACGGGTTTGGGCAAGACCCATTTGTCGCAGGCCATAGGCAATGCCATTACCAAAAAATTTAACAACAAACAGGTACTTTACATCACTACCGAGAGATTTACCAATCAGGTAATCCAGGCCATAAGAAACAATTCGATCAACGATTTCATGAATCATTACCAGATGATAGACGTGCTTATTGTTGACGACATTCAGTTTTTGGCCAATCGTCCGAAGACACAGGAAATATTCTTTAATATCTTCAATCAGTTGCACCAGAATGGCAAACAGATCATCCTTACCTCTGACAGGGCACCCAAGGATTTGCAGGATGTGGAGAAAAGGTTGATCTCACGCTTCAAGTGGGGCCTCACGGCTGATCTGGGCGCACCTGAATACAAGACGAGGGTTGATATCCTGAAAGCCAAGATGGAAATGGAAGGCATCAGCCTTACACAAGATACCATTGAATACATTTGTCACCACATCAAGAGCAACATCCGTGAGCTCGAAGGAGTGTTGATTTCGCTGGTAGCAAGGGCCTCACTCAACAAAAAGAGAATCGACCTCGATCTGGCGAGAGAGGTAGTGGGTCAGTTTGTAAGCCAGGAACACAAGGAAATATCCATCGACAACATCAAAAAGCTGGTAGCTGATCACTTTAAGGTGCCGGTTGAAAAAATGCAGGGTACTACGCGAAAAAGATCAATTGTCTTGGCCAGACAGCTATCAATGTATTTAGCAAAAAATTACACTTCGGTTTCTTTGAAAACCATAGGTAGTAATTTTGGAGGTAAAGACCATAGCACGGTGTTGTATTCCATAAGGGCGGTTCAGGATTTGATGGATACCGACAGCCTGTTTAAAGACACGGTCAATCAATTGGAAAAACAAGTGCAGCTGAGTTTGACACCCGCATAGGCTCAGTTAATATTTCGATAAAACGGTATAGAAAGGTTATAATTAAAAGATGCACTTATAATTTTGCGACAAAGTCAGACCATGAAGTTTTTGATTACACCAGTTGCCCTTTTTTTGTTAGTGATGCTGGCAGGATGTGGGGAAAGTAAAAAAAATGAATACCCTGAAGGCAGGGAAGGGAGCCTCAACTGGATCGATATGAAAACGGCGGCGAGCCTTGCCAATACGGAAAAAAAGATGTATTTTGTGGACG
>CALMWS010000069.1 GCA_937870795.1 uncultured Bacteroidota bacterium
GTATGGTATCGTGGAAGATCACAAAGTTTTGTTCCGGTTCATTGATTACAACCTCGCTGCATGGTCTGATAAAATGTGCACTTACATAAACAGCAGAGTATAAAAATTCAGCGGTATCTGGAAGAATGCCCAAATCATTGGCTCTTTGGTCTTCGCATGCTGAGTACAGCACGATTTCGAGACTATCGTAATCATACTCCACTGATCCTCTTTCTACTGTTACCGTAACTGGCAGAGAAGTGCCGTATGGTATAGCATACCACTGAATCTGATTCATGGGTGCCCCGTTGCAGAAAATTTTAGCACCGTGTTTGTTGCTCTCTGGTCCTGCTGTAAAAGCATAGGTCCAGGTTTCCAATGTAGCACTGGTATTGCCCATGATAAAAGTAAATGTTGCGGGCTCATTGGCGGGTACGTCGGTCCTTACAGGTCCATTAGTACACACCAGGTTGACACCTTCCCGTTTGGCTGTGCCGGGTTCCCAGGGACAACTGCTTTGGCCGGCTTTTACCCTAAATAGTGGAGTTTTATACATACTATCAACACAAACATCTACTGAAAAGGCATCTAGTACATCATCATCTTTGAGGACATAGCCAGTAGTAACGCCATTTTCATTATTCTTGTCTGTAGATTTGGAAGTTACATTTTCAACCTGAGTTTTAAGTACTATTCCACCTCCTGCACCTTGAGGTCGTACAAGGAATTTAAAATCAAAGTTCACATTGGATTTCAACCCACCCGATGAAGATTCTGATACAAGCGTATCTATGGATTCGGAATATTCATATGTACTACCTGCATCAAAACTGATATTTCTGAGAGCACTTGCTCTTAATTTCCGCTTGTTATTGTCGGAAATTATTTTATTCCATGTGTTAATGGAAGTCTGGTATCTTGTAGTATCTTCAGTACTGTTACTTAGTGATTTTAATGTTTTTAAGTGAGGTATGACTGTGTTAAGTATGTGCCATTCTGAGTACATAAATGTGGTGCCATATTGCACTGGTGATACAACCACACTTAATGAATCATAGGCCGAGCACAACATAGAATCAAATAAAATGATATCTGCAAATCCAAAGTCGATATTCAAACCACCTCCCATAAATACATCACCTCCCTGACTTCCAACAATAAGATCATCTTCGCTGGTAGACAGTCTTTGATTTACTGTTTTGCAAATCTCCATCGATTTTTGAGAAGTTTTTGTAACTAGATTTGTAACCGTTAAATCAGGCCCAATTTCACTTTCAAATTCAACTTGGGGTAATCCAAAAAAAGTTGCAACTTTCATATCAGGCACCAAATCAAGGATTACCTGAACCCCACTGCCACCTTCAAATTGAGTATCAAAAGAGATTTTTTCACAAACCTTTTGACCCTTTTCAATAAAGGAATAGCTTCCATCACCTGGAGGATCGTGTAATACCATGGAGGGAGTTTCGGGAAGCTGGGTTGTAAATGTTGGTAACTTGTTAAATATACCTGTTACAACTCCTTGTGTGGTAAATTCTCCTTTGTTGTCTTCCAAAGTTGTGCTAATGATTTGGAGCGTTTTGAAGAAGGGTGGTGATGGGTTGGGCTTGCCAACAACAAATTCATAATTTAATATACCTCCACCCATTGTAGTATCAATAGTCATATCACCAAAACCATTTATAATTCTGAAACTTGCTGTATCGATGTAACAAACTCCATCATCTGCTAATGAATCTATCGCCACATATTGTTCTTTTAATTTGATGGCTAAAGTTCTGTGTTCGTATTGATCCATTACAATTACACTGCAGCCTGAACCATAGGTTTCTAAACCGGAAACAACTTCTATTTGTGGTTGTGCAAAATAAGTAAAGTCCAAAGTAGTGTCTCGCTTACTTAAGTCAACGGTAGGCGCTCCAATGTCATTGAAATATTTATCAATAAAGGGGTTGTCGTGTATTACAGCTACGGTCATACGTTCCACCGGAGGTAAATCTTCAATAACAAAAAAGCCTTCCTGGTTGTCAAGTGGCACCAATCTCTCAAAACAACCGTTAACAGATCTCACTTTGATATAAGCATTTTCTCCGGCGTCTATGATGGCTTTTTTACATAAGCCACCAGCCATTTGCCCGGTAATTTTACTTTTCTTCTGGTCATTAAATAAAATTCCTGCAATCGGACTGCTAATATTGGTTACCTTCCAGCTGCCAGGGGCAAAAGAATGGTCTTCAAAAACGGGCTTTAAAGTACCGGTAAATCCAGGATCAAAATCCACTACAAATTTCCCGGTAGAATCTGTCAAAATTCTTGGATTATAGGATTGATTGTTCACAAGAATCTCTACATTGGGTGCATAACAGTCGGTATCCTTATACCTTACAAAGCCTGATACAGAAATAGTAGACCTGTCCGTAAAATCTACCTGGTCAACTGAGGTTACACTCGGGTTCAATGAAACCTGTCTTGTCCTTGGTGCGAAGACATGAGGTTCTTCTTCCTGGTTAGCGGCAAAAGCTGACCATCCACCATTAAGTACTGTTCCATTGGTCAAAAAGTGTCCTCCTACATTGGATAAAACATCGCCTGCTCCTTCATCCATTGGGTAGTATACATATAAATGCCTCTCCTGCATGTCTCTGGATGCCTGGTAATGGTTGTTGATCATTGCAGGGCTTAAAATGGTATCATAAACAGCAAACTCATCAATAAGGCCATTGTAGTAATCCGCAAGAGATGCTCCGGTATCGTGAACTCCCAATCGCCACAATGAATTACTTTCCGCCAGATTACCCATGGATCCGCTAAAGGTGTGACTTCCAACAGAGCTTCCATTTTTATACACCTGAACAAAATTATTGGTACTGTCAATGGTAATTGCTAAGTGTTGAAAACCGGTGCCGAGGTTGCCAAAGGCATGGGTGCTTCCATTCAAAGTAATGTTGATTACCTGATTGATGCCCGATGGAACCAGGAACAACTTAAAATCATTACCTGTAGATTTTTTACTCACCAGAGTTTGTGTTCCTGTATTACCCGAGCTATTTACCCACAATTCAAGGGTAGATTTTTTGGGCAGGGCAAAATTGGGTAAGGTAATATTGGAGCTATTGGTTCTTGTGAATTTAACGGATTTATGAAGGTAAAAGGATTTTGAGGGCTCTGCCAAAAAGGTGGTACCCGTTCCATAGGAAGCGGATTCAATTCTGTAGTATCCTTCTTCATTGGTCTTACCTGCAGTGCGCACAGGAGGAATGTCTTTATCAAAGGATGCTCCACAGAAAAATAATTTTAAACGATTTTTAATATCGTATGACTTCTCACCAAGTTCTTCATCCATCTTCCAGTAAAATTCTAGATTGGGTGTTTGCGAGGAAGCTGTGCCGTGCATGATCTCGGGTATGTCAAGCTCAGTGAGTAAGGTACTGTAAATTCTGAGTTCATCGATTTTGCCATTCCAACCCCCACCGTTTTCGGTATTCCCCAACTTAAAAAATACTTCATTGGTGACCTCCTCTCCTACGGGTACATTGTCATTAAACGGAGCCAGTCCAACCAAGACACCGTTTATATAAAGTCTCATCAACTTTGTCACTTCTTCGTATGAAATGGTCACATGATTCCATTCATTTTTTAAACTGTCGACAAAATCACCGGTTAAAAAAGGCGCTGCACTGGGCAGTGTGGCCAATTCTATGCCTTCATGACCCGAGCTGCTGTTTTTGGCCCTCACGTACAGAAGGATTTCTCCAATGCTGATCACTCCTGCATTGGCATTGGCCGAACTGGTTTTGATGTAAAAGGTCATGGTCCAGTCGGCATGGTCAGGAATGAAAGAACTGTCGTTGTTGACAGAGGCGGTGGCAGCATCTGCCGCATCAAATTTGGCAGAGAAGCCCTGCATGGGCATAAGGGTCACCTGTGCATTGGGCACGGGGCTGCCACTTTGGGTTTTAATCCAACCCGTCACAACACCATTGGGTACCTGAAAGCCCAGCGCATAACTTTCGTTTCCTTCTCCAT